>NZ_JBWKZU010000007.1:0-125874 GCF_059424825.1 Acidovorax sp. GW101-11A03
GGTTGTCTTCGTCTTGCGTGGCATTCATGCTCCTTGTTGACATGCTATGCCTCACACACAAAACATCTGACAGGCTCGCGAAAACCGATGTATCCCTCAAAGCTATCTCCCAACCTCAATGCGCCTTATCCCAATTAGCCCCCACCCCCACCTCCGCCAGTAGCGGCACCTTCAGCGCCGCCACTTCCGCCATCAGGCGCGGGATGTGGGTCTTGAGCCAGTCCACCTCGCTCTCGGGCAGCTCAAACACCAGTTCGTCGTGCACCTGCATGATCATTTGGATTTCCGGCTTGTGGGCGTCCAGTTCCTTTTGCACGGCCACCATGGCCAGCTTGATGAGGTCGGCCGCCGTGCCCTGCATGGGCGCGTTGATTGCGGCGCGTTCGGCCCCGGCGCGGCGGGGGCCGTTGGGGGAGTTGATTTCGGGCAGGTACAGGCGGCGGCCAAACACGGTTTCGACATAGCCCATGGATTTGGCGGCGGCCTTGGTGTCGTCCATGTACTGCTTCACGCCGGGGTAGCGCTGGAAGTATTTGTCGATGTACGCGGCAGCGGCCTTGGTCTCGATGCCGAGGTTCTTGGCCAGGCCAAAGCTGCTCATGCCGTAGATGAGGCCAAAGTTGATGACCTTGGCATAGCGGCGTTGCTCGCTGGTGACCTGATCGACCTCCACTCCAAACACTTCGGCAGCGGTGGCGCGGTGTACGTCCAGCCCGGCGTGGAAGGCGTGCAGCAGCGAGTGGTCGCCGCTCAGGTGGGCCATGATGCGCAGCTCGATCTGGGAATAGTCGGCACTCGCAATCACGCGGCCTGCGGGGGCTACGAAAGCCTCTCGCACGCGGCGGCCTTCGGGGGTGCGGATAGGGATGTTCTGCAGGTTGGGGTCGTTGCTGGACAAGCGGCCTGTCACAGCCACGGCCTGCGCGTAGTGCGTGTGCACGCGGCCTGTGCGTGGCAGGGCCAGTTGGGCGAGCTTGTCGGTGTAGGTGCCTTTGAGCTTGACGAGGCTGCGGTGCTCCAGCAGCTTGGCGGGCAGGGGGTAGTCCTCGGCCAGCTTTTCCAGCACTTCTTCGTCGGTGCTGCGGGCGCCGGTGGCGGTCTTCTTCACCACGGGCATGCCCAGCTTGTCGAAGAAAATTTCGCCGAGCTGCTTGGGGCTGCTCAGGTTGAAGGGCTGGCCTGCAATCTCATACGCCTCGGTTTCCAGCTGCAGGATGCGCTGGCCCAGTTCGTGGCTTTGCGCGGCCAGCGTGGGGGCGTCAATCAGCACGCCGTTGCGTTCGATGCGGTACAGGGCTTCGCTGCTGGCAATCTCCAGCTCGTAGATAAAGCGCAGTTTGTCGTCCGCCTGCAGCAGGGGCCACAGGGCGTTGTGTACGTCCAGGGTCTGGTCGGAGTCTTCGCACGAGTAGGCGGCTGCCTTGTCCACAGGTACTTGCGCAAACGGGATCTGGTGTGCGCCCTTGCCGCACAGGTCTTCGTAGGTGATGCCTTTGCGGCCGGTGTGGCGCTCGGCCAGGCTGGTCAGGTTGTGGGGTTTGTGCACTTCAAGCACGTAGCTTTGCAGCATGGTGTCGTGCGCGTAGCCCTGCACTTCGATGCCGTGGTTGGCGAACACATGGCGGTCGTACTTGATGTGCTGGCCCAGCTTGTGGTGCTTGGGGTTTTCCAACCAGGGCTTCAGGCGGACGAGCACTTCGTCCAACGGCAGTTGCGCGGGCGCATCGGGGCCTTCGTGGCGCAGGGGGATATAGGCGGCTTCGCCGGGCTGCACGCTGAAGCTGATGCCGACGATTTGCGCGCGCATTTCGTCGAGAGAGTCGGTTTCGGTGTCGATGGCCGCGAGTGGGGCTTTGTGCAGGCGCTCCAGCCACTGGTCAAAGTCGGCCCAGTTGAGGATGGTGTCGTACACCACCGTGCGGTGCTGGGCCTCCTCGGCCACGGTGCTGGCGGAGTGGTCGGCAAACAGGTCACCGCTGTGGCCGGGCATGGCGACGGTGGGGGCTGTAGCCGCTGGAGCCGATGCACCCTTGATGGCGGCTGCCAGGCCCTTGAAGCCGTACTTTTCGTAAAACGGCAGCAGGCCAGCGTTGTCCGGCGCGTCCAGCGTGATGTCGTCAAACGCAGGCAGGCCGGGGATGTAGTCGGCCAGCGCGCAGTCGGTCTTCATGGTGACGAGCTGGCGGCTCAAGGCCAGCTGGCCGCTGGCAATGGCCTCGCGCAGGTTGTTGCCCGCCACGCCCTTGATGGCGTCGGCGTTGGCGATCAGGTTGTCGAGCGAGCCATATTCCTCCAGCCACTTGGCGGCTGTCTTGGGCCCCACCTTGGTCACGCCGGGCACGTTGTCCACGGTGTCGCCCACCAGCGCCTGGTAGTCCACCATCAGCGCAGGCGGCACGCCAAACTCGGCCGTCACGCCCGCCACATCGCGGCGCTTGCCGCTCATGGTGTCGATGATGGTGATGTGCTCGTTGACCAGCTGGCTCAGGTCTTTGTCGCCGCTGGACACAATGACCTCGATGCCCTGCGCCGCGGCCGTGTGGGCCAGGGTGGCGATCACGTCGTCGGCCTCCACGCCGGGCACGGCCACCACCTTCCAGCCCAGCAGGTCCACCACCTGGTGGATGGGCTCGATCTGGCTGCGCAGATCGTCGGGCATGGGCGAGCGCGTGGCCTTGTATTCGGTGTACAGGGCATCGCGGAAGGTGGGGCCCGAGGCGTCGAACACGCAGACGGCGTAGTCGGCAGTCACCTCTTTGCGCAGCGCCTGCATCATGTTGATCATGCCGCGAATGGCACCGGTGGCAGGGCTGCCAGGGTCGCCCGGTACGGCCCGCAGGTCGGGCATGGCATGGAAGGCGCGGTAGAGGTAGCTGGAGCCGTCCACCAGCACCAGGGTCTTTTTGTCAGTCATGCGGCAATTGTGCACGGCCGGGCCGCGCCACGGCGCCTGCCAGGCAGCGCTCTACAATCGCCCGATGCGCGCTCTTCACCTTCTCTTGCTGCTGGGCATGGCCTGCGGCACCGCCCTGGCCCAGAATACAAGCCAAAATGCCCCTTCGGGCGCAACTGATAAGCGCGAAGCGCTCTCAAATCAAGAGCAACCGGCGGGCCGCACCAACCAGCGCACCGAGCGCATCCAGGTCGAAGACGCGGGCAGCCGCGTCGATGAGCTGCGTGTGGGTGGCCAGACACAGACCATTTCGGTACAGCCCAAGACCGGCAACATGCCCGGCTACGAAGTGCAATCGCCCGATGGCGCCCGCAGCCGTGCGGGCAGCAACAGCGGCGCCGAAACCACCACGGCCCCGCGTGTCTGGAACGTGCTGAAGTTCTGAGCCTGCGGCGGCCTCGCCGTCTGCCTTCAACGGCAGCGCTCCGCCCTGCCACCTGCCTCCCCGCCACTCCCCCCTTCTTTTTTCGATACCTTCCGAGCGATGGCCGTTTTTACCGAAGTCTCCAACACCGAGGCGCGCGAGCTGCTGCGCCGTTTGCAACTGGGTGAGCTGGTAGAGCTGCGCGGCATCGAAGGCGGTATCGAGAACACCAACTACTTCCTCACCAGCGACCAGGGCGAGTTTGTGCTCACGCTGTTCGAGCGCCTCACGGCCGAGCAGCTGCCCTTCTACCTGTACCTGATGAAGCACCTAGCGCATGGCGGCGTGCCCGTGCCCGACCCGCGTGCCGACAAGAACGGCGACATCCTGCACACCGTGTGTGGCAAGCCCGCTGCGGTGGTGAACAAGCTGCGCGGCAAGAGCCAGCTGGCGCCACAGGGCGCGCATTGCGCGGCCGTGGGCACCATGCTGGCGCGCATGCACCTGGCCGGGCGTGACTTTGATCGCCGCCAGCCCAACCTGCGCGGCCTGCCCTGGTGGAACGAGACCGTGCCCGTGGTGCTGCCGCACATTGGCGAGGCGCAATCGGCCCTGCTGCGCGCCGAGCTGGCTTACCAGAATCATGTGGCGGCCAGCTCGGCCTACGCGGCCCTGCCCTGCGGCCCCGTGCATGCCGACCTGTTCCGCGACAACGTGATGTTCGAGGGCGAGGAGCTGACCGGCTTCTTCGACTTCTATTTTGCGGGCGTGGACACCTGGCTGTTCGACCTGGCCGTGTGCCTGAACGACTGGTGCATCGACCTGCCCACCGGCGCACACGATGCCGAACGCGCCACGCGCATGCTGGATGCCTACCAAGCCGTACGCCCCCTGACTGCCGCAGAGCGCGAGCTGCTGCCCGCCATGCTGCGCGCAGGCGCGCTGCGGTTCTGGATCTCGCGGCTGTGGGACTTTTACCTGCCGCGCGAGGCTTCCATGCTCAAGCCACACGACCCCACGCACTTCGAGCGCGTGCTGCGCCACCGTGTGGCGCATCCGGTGCACGCCTGACCCCATCCCCACCAGACCACGGGGCATGGCGATGACGCTGCCCCTGCGCCGTGGCTGGAATGGGCTCCTGGGGTAAATTCCTGCCCATTGCTTCTTGCCTGTTGCCCGCAGCGCCCCGCGCCAAGCCAGCGCCCCCGGCGCGGCGCAGCGAAGGCGGCGTGAACCGGCCCACCCTCTCCTGCACCCATTCAATGAAACTCCACATCGTCCCCGCCCGCACCGGCATGGCCTGGGTCAAGCTTGGCATCCGGGCGTTCTGGCGGCAGCCCATGGCGCTGGCAGCGCTGTTCTTCATGACCATGGCCTCCATGTCGGTGGCCACCATGGTGCCCCTGGTGGGCCCAGCCATTGCGCTCGCGCTGCTGCCGTCGGCCACGCTGGCCATGATGGTGGCTGCGGCCGAGGCCACGCAGGGGCGGTTTCCGATGCCCACGGTGCTGCTGGTGGCGTTTCGCACCGGCCGCCAGCGGCTGCGCGACATGCTGGTGCTGGGCGCGCTGTATGCGGTGGGTTTCCTGGGGGTGATGGGCCTGTCGGCCCTGATCGACGGCGGGCAGTTTGCCCAGGTGTACCTGGGTGGCGCCAAGCTGACCCAGGAGGTGGCGCAGGACCCGGCCTTCCAGAGCGCCATGTGGCTATCCATGGTGCTGTATTTGCCGCTGTCACTGCTGTTCTGGCATGCGCCGGGGCTGGTGCACTGGCACGGCGTGCCGCCGGTCAAGGCGCTGTTCTTCAGCATCGTGGCCTGCGTGCGCAATTTTGGCGCGTTTCTGGTCTACGGGCTGGGCTGGCTGGGGGTGTTCCTGCTGGGGGGCCTGGTGGTCAGCATCGTTTCAGCGCTGCTCGCAGTGGCGGGGCTTGCCGGTGCGGCGGCCGGTGGCATCATGGTGGGGGCGGCCATGATGATGGCGGCCATGTTCTTCACGTCGGTGGTGTTCACCTTCCGTGACTGCTTCGACCCCCCATCCACGGCCACCGTGCACGAGGCGCCCCATGACGAGCCACCGCAACCACCCCCATCAACTCCTGGGCCGCTCTGAACAAGAGCTGGCCTGGTTCCAGCGGCGCAGCCTGCTGCAGGCTGCCGCCCTGTGGATCACATCCGGCGGCTGGGCGGCAGCCCATGCGCAGGGCCGCAGCAACATCGTGGAGCTGCGCGGTGACGTGCTGCGCAATGGCGAGCCGCTGACCGCCCAGCACACCATCACCGCCAACGACCGCATCGAGACCGGTCCGGGCTCGACCGCCGTGTTCACCGTGGGCGACAGCGCCTTCATGGTGCGCCAGAACTCACGTGTGGCGCTGGAGAGCGACACCCCCACGGCCGTCAAGGCGCTGCGCGTGCTGAGCGGCGCCGTCGCCAGCGTGTGGGGCAAGGGTGCCGACCGCCAGATCGTGCTGCCCACCGCCACGGCCGGGATCCGGGGCACCGGGGTCTATGCCGAGGTGTTCCCGGACCAGGCCCTGCGCGGCTATTTCTGCAACTGCTACGGCACGGTGGACCTGGCGGCAGGCAGCGAGAGCCTGGTGAGCCAATCGTCCTACCACCAGGCCTTCTGGGCCGAGCCTGCCCCCCGCAATGGCCGGCTGCTGACGCCTGCAGGCGCTATCAACCACACCGACGAAGAGCTGGAGTTTCTGGCGGGCCTGGTGAACCAGCGCACGGCCTGGCAGGTGGCCGGGCGCAAGGGTGTGAAGGACGGGCGCGGGCAGATGGACTATTCAGCCCCACCGGGCAGCGCTGGCAACACTGGCAGTGGTGGCGGTTCTGGCAGCGGCGCAAAACCCCCGCCCCCACCAGCTCCGGCTCCTGCGGCCCCCTCACCGGCCCCCGCGTCCCGCCCCCGGCCCGCATCACCTTACGGCCCGGACTACTGAGCGCGGCGGCAAGCTGCCGCTGCGGCCCTCTGCGCCAGCCTTGCCAAGCCGCGCACGTTAACCGCCCCAAAAACAAAAAGGCCGGCTCAAGAGCCGGCCCATGCACCGTGGGAGGCAACCCTCCCACCGCTGCATCAGGTCCCGATGGTGCCGCCATCGTTCTTGGTGATCACGATCGTGGCCGAGCGGGGGCGCTTGCCCGCGCCGTAGCCCGCATTGGAGGGCCACTGGCTGGTGTACTTGGCAGGGTCGCCCAGATTGGCCAGCGCGGTGGTCTCACCCGGGTGCTGGATGTTCACGAAGATGGCCTTGCCGTCGGGCGTTTCGGCCACACCGGTGATCTCGCTGCCGCTAGGGCCCACCAGGAACCGCTTGAGCGTGCTCTCGGTCGCGGCCTTGCCCACGGGGGTCACGATGTCCATCTTGGAGCCATCGGCCTTGGTGTAGCTCAGCGTCTTCTTGCCACCGTCACCCACCTGGCCGGGCACGGCGGCCAGCATCATGCAGTTGGTCACGTCGGTGTAGGCGCCGTCGTCGGTCTGGATCCAGCAGATGCCGGTGGCCTTGCTGAAGGCCAGGCCGTCGGGGCTGGAGAAGTCCTGGTCGGCCGTCAGCGACGAGATGTTGACCATCGTCTTGTCAGCACCGGCTTCGGCACCGAACAGGTACACGTCCCAGGTGAACGCCGACACGGATGCACCTTCCTTCAGGCGCACCATGTGGCCGTTGGGGTTGCCGTTCTGGGCGCTGCTGCCCTTCATGTCGGTATAGGCGCGGGGGTTGGCCGCGTCGGGCAGGTACTGGCTGCCGGTGGGGTTCACACTCCGGTTGCTGTTGTTGGTCAGCGTGAAGTACACCTCGCCATTGGCGGGGTTCACCGCATTCCATTCGGGGCGGTCCATCTTGGTGGCACCCACGGCGTCGGCTGCGATGCGGGTGTTGATGGCGATGTCGGCCGCGTCGGCAAACTTGTAGGCCGCGTAGCCGCTGATGGCGGTGTTGGCCAGCGACAGCTCGATCCAGCTGCCCGTGCCGTCGGCGTTGAACTTGGCCACATAGAGCTTGCCGCTGTCCAGGTACTTGTCGCCCACGGCCATGCGGTCGGCGGCGTTGGCGTCGGCCGCGTTCCACAGCGCGGTGGAGACAAACTTGTAGATGTATTCGCCGCGCGAGTCGTCGCCCATGTACACGCTCAGGGGCTTGCCCGCTTCCACCTTGCCAAACGCTGCGCTTTCGTGCGCGAAGCGGCCCAGGCCCGTGCGCTTCTTGGCCATGCGGGTCTTGTCGTAGGCGTCGATCTCGACGATGTAGCCCATGCCGTTCATCTCATTGCGGTAGTCGTCGCTGCCGTCGGCCGAGGTGCCGGTCTTGCTGTTGTTCCAGCGCTGGTACTGGTCGGCAGTGCCGCCGCTTTCCCAGCCGTGGCGCGATGCGGCGCCCTGGTTGCGGCCATAGCGCTTGAGGGCCGTCACGCTCTTGTCGTTGCCGCGTGCGGCATCGTCAGCGGCGCTGCGGGTGAAGTAGCCAAACCAGTTTTCCTCACCGGTCAGGAATGTGCCCCAGGGCGTCTTGCCCGTGCCGCAGTTGTTCAGCGTACCGCGCGTGGTGGTGCCGGTGGGCGAATACTTGGTGACCAGCTGTGCATTGCCGCGTGCGGGGCCCGAGATTTCGATGGGGCTGAGCGCCGTCAGGCGGAAGTTCAGTGCCGAGTTGGGCGTGTAGGCCCACTTGCCCGCCGTCTTGGCCACCTCGATCACGGCGATGCCGTGGGCAGCGGTTTCCTTGTCGATTTCCGACGCAGGGCGGGGCAAGGTGGTGGTGCCGCCATTGGCGTGCAGAAAGTGCGACGACAGCTTTTCGTCGGTGGTGGCTTCGTGGTTGATGGCCAGCAGGCCGCGCTCGGTAGCGTTGTCGTTGCGCTTGCCATCGGCGCCCAGGCCAAACCACTCCATGCCGTCGTGGTGGTCACCCGCACGCTTGTCGAAGTCGCCATCGGTGCCGTCGTTCTTGTAGGCAGGCACGCCAGCGGCGATGGGGTCGCCCAGCGCGAACAGCACGCTGGCGGTGTAGCCCGCAGGCACGGTCACCACGTCGGCCAGGCTCTTGGGCACGGCGCCAAAACCCAGCAGCTTGGGGCCCGCAGGCACGGCATCGTCACTGCCACCACCACAGGCGCTCACACCGAACCCGGCCAGCATGGCCGTGCCCACGGTGCCCACGCTGCCACGCAGCAGGCCGCGGCGCGACAGGCGTGCACCCAGCACGGCGTCGAACGTGGGGTTGGCGGAGGTGTTGGCGTTTTCGTTGTTGAAATCGATGGCCTGCTCGGGCGCATCCACACGGTGGGTCATGGGGTTCCTCGGGGGTTGTTGGTTACAAAGCCTGTGGAGCGTAGAAACACCGGGTGACACCGCCGTGAAGCTTTTGCGTCGGTTTCGTGACATGCGATTCCAGGCTGCGCCCGAGGGATTGAATAAATACGAATAACTATCATTTGTATAATCTCCATCGCCCCAGACCGCCCAGCCAATCTCCGCGCGCCCCCGCCTTCCCAAGGCCTGTGCGCGGCCCCCACCAGCCAGTGCGGCCCCTCCGTTCCCACCCCGTCATCGCGGCGCCCCGCCCAGCCCCCGGCTGTCGGTGCGGCAGCCTGCGTGCCCCTTTGGAGACCCCTGCATGACCTCGCCCTTCCTGAAGACATCGCTGCTGGCAGCGGCCCTGTGCACCACCACCCTCGCCTGCAGCACCGGCGCCGCAGCACAGACCCCGACAGCAGCCGTCCCCCAGGCCCAGGCCGCACAAGCGGTGACCTCGCAGGCCGTGGCAGCGCACTACGCCACCCTGGTGCATGCAAACTACGCCGACACCCTGGCCAGCGCCCAGGCGCTGCGCGAGGCGGTGCTGGCCTTCACTGCCAAGCCTTCGGCCGAGACCCTGGCCGAAGCCCGCAAGAAGTGGCTGGCTGCGCGCGAGTTCTATGGCCAGACCGAGGCCTTCCGCTTTTACGGTGGCCCCATTGACAACGACAACGGCCCCGAAGGCCGCATCAACGCCTGGCCCATGGACGAATCCTTTGTGGACAGCGTGCAGGGCAAGCCCAGCGCTGGCCTGGTCAACAACCGCAAGTTCGCCATCACCAAGAAGAACCTCACGGCCCAGAACGAGCGCGGCGGCGAAGAGAACATTGCCACCGGCTGGCACGCCATCGAGTTCTTCCTGTGGGGGCAGGATCTGTCCGAGACGGGCCCAGGCAACCGCAACTTTGAAGACTTCGTGGACGGCAAGGCCCCCAACGCCGACCGCCGCCGCCAATACCTGAACGTGGTGACCGACCTGCTGATTGACGATCTCACCACGCTGGTGAAGGCCTGGGCGCCCGATGCGAAGAACAACTACCGCGCCAAGTTCGTGCGCGGCGGCAATGAGTCGATCCGCAAGATGCTCGTGGGCCTGGGCTCGCTCTCGCGCGGCGAGCTGGCGGGCGAGCGACTGGAAGTGGCCCTGAACAGCCAGGACCAGGAAGACGAACATTCGTGCTTCTCCGACAACACGCACCGCGACGCGGTGACCAACGCGAAGGGCATCCAGAACGTGTGGCTGGGCGAGTACCAGCGCGCGGACGGCAGCGTGCTGCAAGGCCCATCGCTGCGCGCGCTGGTGGCCGCCAAGGACGCGGCGCTGGCCGCCAAGACCACGCAGCAAATTGCCGCCTCGGTGGCAGCCGCCGAAGGCATACAGGCACCGTTCGACCGCGAGATCATCGGCGGCAAAGACGCCCCGGGCCGCCAGCGCATCCAGAAAACCATCGACAGCCTCACGCAGCAAAGCAAGGACCTGGTGGCCGCAGCCAACGCCATCGGCATCACCAAACTCACGCTGGTGCAGCCCTGAACATGCAGATTCCGCAAGCCACACGCCGCCAACGCGCCCTGCGCGTGGCGGCAGCCAGCATCGGCGTGATCGCCCTGGGAGGCATCGGGTTCAGCTCCCTGACGGCCGCCCCCGCGCCCGACCCGCTGGGCGAGAAGACCGGCGGCGACACCACCGTGTTCGCCACCGGGCGCAATGCCTTTTCGTTCCCGGCCGCCAACCTGAGCGATGAAGAGCGCACGCGTTTTGTCATCGGCAACTCGTTCTTCCGCCGCAACTGGGTGGAGGCGCCCGCCTCCACCAAAGCCCGCGACGGCCTGGGCCCGCATTTCATTGCGCGGTCCTGCGGTGGCTGCCATGTGCAGGACGGGCGCGGCGAGCCGCCAGCCATCTTCAACCGCCTGGGCGAGACCAAAGACCCGACCGTGGCCTTGCTGATCCGCCTGTCCATCCCCGGCACCGACGCGCACGGCGGGCCCCGGCCCGACCCGGTGTACGGCGACCAGTTCAACAATGCGGCCATCCAGGGCGTCCAACCCGAAGGGCGCGTCACGCTGCGCTACGACACGATCAAGGGCAAATTCGCCGACGGCACGCCCTACAGCCTGCAAAAGCCCGTGTACGGCCTTGCCAACCTGGGCTACGGCCCCATGCACCCTCAGGTGATGACCAGCCCGCGCATCGCACCGCAGATCATCGGCGTGGGCCTGCTTGAAGCCATTGCCGAGGCCGACATCCTGGCCAACGCCGCCGACCAGGCCGCCGCCCCCGGCCCCATCAAGGGCGTGCCCAACCAGGTGTGGGATGCGCCATCAGGCCGCATGATGCTCGGGCGCTTTGGCTGGAAGGCCAATGTGGCCACGATTGCGCACCAGACAGGCGGCGCCTTCCTGGGCGACATGGGCATCACCTCACGCCACTTTGCACAGGAGGCCTGCACGCCCGCGCAGAAGGACTGCCTGGCCGCACCCAGCGGCCAAAGTGGCGGCGACCAGGGCCAGCCCAGCGTAGAAATCGACGACAAGACCCTGGCCGACGTGGTCTTCTACCAAGCCACGCTGGCACCGCCCGCGCGCCGCAGCATCAACGATGCGCAGGTTCTGCGCGGCCAGGCCCTGTTTGCGCAAGCCCAGTGCGCCACCTGCCACCGCCCGAGCTACGTCACCCAGGGCGGCCCCTTCCCGCAACTCACCAGCAAGGCGCTGAGCGGCCAGCGCATCTGGCCCTACACCGACCTGCTGCTGCACGACATGGGCGAGCGCCTGGCCGACAACCGCCCCGACTTTGGCGCCAACGGCCGCCAGTGGAAGACCCCGCCGCTGTGGGGCACGGGCCTGATCAAGGACGTGAACGGCCACACCCGCCTGCTGCACGACGGGCGTGCACGCGGCGTGCTGGAAGCCGTGCTGTGGCACGGCGGCGAGGCCGAGGCAGCCAAGGAGCAGGTGCTGAAAATGAAGAAGGCCGATCGGGATGCGCTGGTGAAATTCGTGGAGTCACTATGACCATGAGAACCCTTGCCGCGCTGCTGCTGGTCCTGCCCCTGGCCGCCCCGGCGCAAACAGCCCCCCCCGCCTGGCAGCGCAATGCCGTGCCCTTCTACGACACGGTGCACGCGCTGCAAGGCATCTACGGCCATTGGGCCCTGCCGCGCGCACAGGACTTCGACCGCAGCGCACGCGCCCTGGTGCCCGCCGTGGCGGCGCTGTGCGAAGCGCCTGCGGCCGGCGGCAAGGCGGCGCTCGAATCCGCACGCACCGCCTGGCAGGCCACGGCCCGCGCGTGGGAGCAGCTGTCTGCCGTGTCCGTAGGCCCCGTCATCGCCCGCCGCAGCCAGCGCGCCATCGACTTCACGCCCACGCGCCCTGCCCTGATCGAGAAAGCCATCGCCGCCCAGCCCCAGGGCGCCAAGGCGTTCGAGCGCATCGGCACGCCCGCCAAGGGCCTGCCCGCGCTGGAATGGCTGCTGTGGACACGCCCCGCCCAGCCCGGCAGCCCCGCCTGCAGCTACGCCCACGAGGTGGCGCAGGACGTGGCCCGCGAGTCCGCCGCGCTCGAAAAAGCCTTTGCCGACGCCTCGGGCACCGACTGGGGCGCCGAGGATGAGCAGGAGCAGTCCACCCAGGCCATCAGCGAGTTTGTGAACCAGTGGGTGGGCGGCATCGAACGCCTGCGCTGGGCGCAGATGGAGAAGCCGCTGCGCGCCGCCGGATCGGGATCTGGCGCGCGCACGCCGGATTACCCCCGCACCGCCAGCGGCAGCACGCTGCCCGCCTGGGCCGCCACCTGGGGCGGGCTGCGCAGCCTGACCACCCTGCCCGCCCACGCCCACATCCCCGCCGCTGGCGAGGCGCTGGTGCCACTGGAGATGTACCTGCGCGGCAAGGGCCTCAACCCGCTGGCCGACAAACTGCGCCAGGCCACCGACAAGGTGGACGCATCGATGGCGCAGGTGCAGAAGTCCGGCTTGCAGAACAAGGCGGCCATTCAGCAGACCGCGCGTGATCTGGCCGCGCTGAAGTTCCTGGCCGAATCCGAAGTGGCGCCTGCGCTGCAGGTGAGCATTGGTTTCTCGGACGCCGATGGCGACTGACCTGCACCGCCGCCATGCCCTGGCCGCTCTCGCGGGCCTGGGCGTCTGCGTGCTCGCCCCCGGCGCGGCCTTCGCCACCGCCGGTGACCGCGTGTACCTGGCCGCCGCGTGGGAACACCGGGGCAGTTTCCATATCGGCGTGCTGTCCACGCGCGAAGGCGCCGGGCAGGCGCTGCAGGTTCACGCCGCGCTGGAGGTGCCGACCCGCGCGCACGGCCTGTGTGTGTTGCCCGACGGGTCGCTCATCGCCACGGCCCGCCGCCCCGGCGACTGGCTGGTGCGCTGGCGGCCCGGCGCAGGCGGCGGGCCCCAGTGGCTGTGGCAAGACGGCGAGCGCTCCTTCAACGGCCATGTGCTGGCCAGCGCCGACGGCCAGCGGCTGTACACCACCGAAACCGATGCCGAGACCGGTGCGAGCTGGGTCGTGGTGCGCGACGCCCGCACGCTCGCTACCACCGCCGCTTGGCCCACCCACGGCATCGACGCACACGAGCTGGTCTGGGACACCCGGGGACGCAACGGCGGCGCCCCCACCCTCATCGTCGCCAACGGCGGCGTGCCCACCGCGCCCGAAACCGGCCGCGTCAAGCGCGACCTGGGCGCCATGGACTCATCGCTCGTGCGGCTTGACGCCCACACGGGCCGCCTGCTTGGCCAATGGCGCCTGCTGGACCCGCGCCTGAGCCTGCGCCACCTGGCCTGGAGCCCCGACGGCGCCCTGCTGGGCATCGCGCTGCAGGCCGAACACGACGATGCCGCCATCAAGAACGCCGCCCCCGTGCTCGCGCTGTTTGACGGCACCGCGCTGCGCGGGGTGGCGGCGCCAGAACCAATTGCCCAGCGCCTGCGCGGCTACGGCGGCAGCATGGCCGCCACCCCCACCGGCTGGGCCGTGAGCTGCCCGCGCGCCCATGGCATCGCCACGTTTTCGCTGCAGGGCGATTGGCAGGGCCTGGTGCCGCTGCCCGAGGCATGCCCACTGGCCGTGCGCAGCGGCGCGCTGTGGGCGGGTGGCCTGGCAAGCAGCCTGCAGAACGCGCAGGCTGCGGCACCGTTGGCGCATCCCCATGAAGCGGGGTTGCAAGGCGCGCGGCTGGACAACCACTGGGTTACGCTCCAGAGCTGAAATTTCAAGCAAAAAACAGGCTTCTCCGCGCTATATACAAGCGCTTTAAGCTATCAAAAGAGAAGCAAAAACCCATCCAGAGCAACGCCCCGCAGGTCGGGTTGGCGCAATGCAACCCGACCTGCGCAGGCTCATCCGCCGGACTGTTCAAAAAGGCGCTGCCGCAACGCGGCCAACACCTCAGCGGCAATCTGCTCCGGCGCCATGCGCGCGGTGTCCACCACCCTCCGCGCGGTCTGCGATGCAGGCCAGGGCTGGTAGTCATGCTGCTGCACGGCGTGCCAGCTGGGCGGCGTGAGCCCGGGGATGTCGCTGCTGCGGCTCTCGACGCGGCGCCGGTGCTCTGCCGCGTCCGAGCAGACCACCTCCACATCCAGCCACGGCACCGGCACGCCACGGGCCACGCTGTGCCAGGCATCACGCGTCACCGGCAAGGGGTTCACACAGTCCACCAGCACCGGCAGGCCCTGCGCCAACTGAGTGCGCGCCAGCGCGTAGGCGACCCGATAGCCTGCGGTGCCGACCTCGGCCCCGGCATCGCGCAGCGCCTGTTCGATGGTGTCAATGCGCAGGTACACCGCCTGCCACTGCGCCAGCAGCGCGCGGGCCACAGTGCTCTTGCCCACGCCCGGCAGTCCGCCCAGCACCACCAAGGCTGCGGCGCCGGGCACGCCCATTCAGTCCACCACCGTGAGCTTGGCCACCGACAGCGCCAGCCACTTCGTGCCGTGGCGCGGAAAGCTGACCTGGGCGCGCGCATCGTCGCCCTGCCCCTCGATGGCCAGCACCTTGCCTTCGCCAAATTTGGTGTGGAACACGGCGATGCCCACGCGCAGGCCGTGCGAGGGTGCGGCCTTCTGTACGGGCACCGGGGGGCTGGCGAAGGTCTCTGACTTCAAGCCAAAACTGCCTCTTCCGCCTGCTGCATATGGGTTTGTTGCTCCCATATTAGGAGCATACGAGCCAAACCCCTGCTGCTTGGGCGTGATCCACTTGAGCGCGGCCTCGGGCAGCTCGTCAAAAAACCGGCTCTTGATGTTGTAGCGCGTCTGGCCGTGCAGCATGCGCGTTTGCGAGTGGCTCAGGTACAGGCGCTTGCGCGCGCGGGTGATGGCCACGTACATCAGGCGGCGCTCTTCCTCCAGGCCGTCGCGGTCGCTGGCGGAGTTCTCGTGCGGGAACAGGCCCTCTTCCATACCGCCGATGAACACGCAGTCAAACTCCAGGCCCTTGCTCGCGTGCACGGTCATGAGCTGCACGGCGTCCTGTCCGGCCTGGGCCTGGTTGTCGCCCGCCTCCAGCGCGGCGTGGGTGAGGAAGGCTGCCAGCGGCGAGAGGGTTTCGCCGGTGTCGGCGTCCACGATGCCGGGCACGGCGGGTTTCAGGGGCTCGTCCAGCACCGGCGCATTGGGGTCCAGCCCTTGGCTGACCATGCTCTGGGTGAGCGGCGTGCCGTGCTCGTCCAGCGGCAGGGCCACAGCGTCGCGGCCAAAGCCCTCTTGCGTAACAAAACTCTCGGCGGCGTTGACCAGTTCCTGCAAGTTCTCGATGCGGTCGGCGCCTTCCTTTTCGGTGCGAAAGTGCTCCACCAGGCCCGTGGATTCGAGCATCTGCTCGATGATGCCGCGCAGGTTCAGGCCCTGGGTCTGCTCACGCAGCACATCCACCATGGCCACAAACGCGCCCAGGTTGGCGCCCGCCTTGCCGGGCACGGCGCTCACCGCATCGTGCAGCGAGCAACCGGCAGCGCGGGCCGCGTCCTGCAGCACCTCGATGCTGCGCGCGCCAATGCCACGCGGCGGAAAGTTGACGACCCGGGTGAAGCTGGTGTCGTCGTGTGGGTTCTCCAGCAGGCGCAGGTAGGCCAGCGCGTGCTTGATTTCAGCGCGCTCGAAAAACCGCAGGCCGCCGTACACGCGGTAGGGCACGCTGGCGTTGAACAGCGCCGATTCGATCACGCGGCTTTGCGCATTGCTGCGGTAGAGCACGGCGATTTCCTTGCGCTCAAAACCATCGCTGCGCACCAGCTGCTTGATCTCGTCCACCATCCACTGCGCCTCGGCCAGGTCGGAGCTGGCCTCGTACACACGCACGGGCTCACCCGCGCCCTGCGTGGTGCGCAGGTTCTTGCCCAAGCGGCGGCTGTTGTGGCTGATGAGGTGGTTGGCCGAGTCGAGGATGTTGCTGTAGCTGCGGTAGTTCTGCTCCAGCTTGATCTGCTGCCTGACATCAAACTCGCGCACAAAGTCGGTCATGTTGCCGACGCGTGCGCCACGGAAGGCATAGATGCTCTGGTCGTCGTCGCCCACGGCGATCACACTGCCCCGCGCCTCGTAGTGCCCGTTCACCTCGTTGCCCGCCAGCTGCTTGAGCCAGGCGTACTGCAGCTTGTTCGTGTCCTGAAACTCATCCACCAGGATGTGCTGGAAGCGGCGCTGGTAGTGCTCGCGGATCGGGTCGTTGTCGCGCAGCAACTCGTAAGAGCGCAGCATCAGCTCGCCGAAGTCCACCACGCCTTCGCGCTGGCACTGTTCCTCGTACAGCTGGTAGATCTCGACCTTCTTGCGGCTGTCGCTGTCGTGCGTGGGCACGTCGCCCGGGCGCATGCCTTCTTCCTTGCAGCTGGCGATGAAGTACGACAGCTGCTTGGGCGGAAAGCGCTCCTCGTCCACGTTGTGCTGCTTGCACAGGCGCTTGATGGCCGAGAGCTGGTCTTGCGTGTCGAGAATCTGGAACGACTGCGGCAGCCCCGCCGCCTTGTGGTGCGCGCGCAGCAGGCGGTTGCACAGGCCGTGGAAGGTGCCGATCCACATGCCGCGCACGTTCACGGGCAGCATGGCCGACAGGCGGGCCACCATCTCCTTGGCGGCCTTGTTGGTGAAGGTGACGGCCAGGATGCCGCCGGGTGTGGCGTGGCCGTTTTGCAGCAGCCAGGCAATGCGGGTGGTGAGCACGCGGGTCTTGCCCGAACCCGCGCCCGCCAGGATGAGCGCATGGCCTGCGGGCAGGGTGACGGCGGCCAATTGCTCGTCGTTCAGGTTCTGCAGCAGGGGGGACAAAGGTGCGGGGGCCGGGGCAGCACCGGCGGGGGAAGGCGACGGCGCACCCGAAAACAGGTCTTGTGGGAACATCCGGCCATTGTAGAAAGCGCCCCCGCCCCTGCCCCGTCCCCCCATGAAAAACACTGCTCCTACCCTGGCCGGCCTGCTGCTGGCCCTTTCTTACGCCCCCGGCGCCTGGGCCCAGGCCAGTTGCAGCAGCGACGGCGTGCCCCGGCCCGTGGTGGTGTTCGAGCGCTTCATCAACGCCGACTGCGAAGCCTGCTGGACCGACCCGGCCACCCCTGCCCCGTCCGCCCGAGGCCAGGCCGTGGTGCTGGACTGGATCGTGCCCGGCGCCCTGGGCGACGACGCGCCCCTGTCAGCCGCCGCCAACGGCGATGCCCTGGCGCGCCTGGACACGCTGGCCCGCCCCGTGCCTGCACGCACCGACGTACACATCGCAGCCCTTGAATCAGCAGCCCCTGCGCAACTGCGCGTGGCGCAGGGCCCGCCGTTCAACGACTACATGGGCGCCGCCATCACCTTCACGCCGGCCCGCGCCGCGCGCCAGCACGGCCCCTGGCGTTTTCACCTGGCGCTGGTCGAATCCGTGCCTGCCGGAACCGATGGCACTGCAGTGCCCAGAAACGTGATCAGAAACATGCTTCTCGGCGCATGGGATAAAGGCAAAAAGCTATCAAAAACAGAGCAATTCAAGCAGCAGGAGATGCGCCCGGTGCGCATCCCCGAAGGGGCGAAGCCAGAGCACCTGCGCCTGGTGGGCTGGGTGCAGGACGCCCAGGGCCGCGTGGTGGCCGCTGCGCAGTCCCGCTGCCAGTGACACCGGCCGCATCGGCGGTGCCCGTGATACCGCTCATACCATCAGTGTTATAGGGTCTGCCGCACAGGCGGGTAGAATCAATCACCGGGCCCAAGTTTCTTGTCGCCCGGTTTTTTGTGCCCGCGCATTGCGGGGCTCGGAGCGGCCACCACGGCCCCGCCCACAAACCAAGCCGGTCCCAAGCCAAGCGCCCCACGCTGCTGAAATGGTTTGGCAGCGCCTTTCAAAGGAGCTTGGAATCTCATGGAAATCTTCGACTACGACAACATCCTTTTGCTGCCGCGCAAGTGCCGGGTGGAAAGCCGCTCGGAATGCGATGCCAGCGTGGAGCTGGGCGGGCGCTCGTTCCGCCTGCCCGTGGTGCCGTCCAACATGAAAACGGTGGTGGACGAAAAAATCTGCACCTGGATGGCGAAGAACGGCTACTTCTACGTGATGCACCGCTTTGACCTGGACAACGTCCAGTTCGTGAAGGACATGCACGCACAGGGCTGCTACGCATCCATTTCGCTGGGCGTGAAGCAGCCCGACTACGACACCGTGGACCAGCTGGTGGCCCTGGGTCTCACGCCCGAGTACATCACCATCGA
The DNA here is from genome assembly GCF_059424825.1 of Acidovorax sp. GW101-11A03. NCBI lineage: Bacteria > Pseudomonadati > Pseudomonadota > Betaproteobacteria > Burkholderiales > Comamonadaceae > Acidovorax > Acidovorax sp. GW101-11A03. Next base: position 18,328 of record NZ_JBWKZU010000007.1, read on the forward strand.
CATCGCCCACGGCCATGCCGACAGCGTGAAGAACATGATCGGCTACCTGAAGGACAAGCTGCCCAAGTCCTTTGTGATTGCGGGCAATGTGGCCACCCCCGAGGCCGTGATCGACCTGGAAAACTGGGGCGCCGATGCCACCAAGGTGGGCGTGGGCCCGGGCAAGGTGTGCATCACCAAGCTCAAGACCGGTTTTGGCACGGGCGGCTGGCAGCTGTCGGCCCTGAAGTGGTGCGCGCGTGTGGCCACCAAGCCCATCATTGCCGACGGCGGCATCCGCAGCCACGGCGACATCGCCAAGAGCATTCGCTTTGGTGCCAGCATGGTGATGATCGGCTCGCTGTTTGCAGGCCATGAGGAATCGCCCGGCAAGACGGTGGAAGTGGACGGCGCGCTGTTCAAGGAGTACTACGGCTCGGCCAGCGACTTCAACAAGGGCGAATACAAGCATGTCGAAGGCAAGCGCATCCTGGAGCCCATCAAGGGCCAGCTCGCCAACACGCTCATCGAGATGGAGCAGGACGTGCAAAGCTCCATCAGCTATGCCGGGGGCAAGAAGCTGATGGACATCCGCAAGGTGAACTATGTGATCCTGGGCGGCGACAACGCAGGCGAACACCTGCTGATGTAGAGCCCGCGCTGCCGGGCGCCGTGCACCATGCCACGGCCTCGCGGCAGGCTATATCCGCAGCAGGTTCTGCGCCATGTGGTGCAGGTCCTTGCCGGGCTGGGCCAGGGTGTCGAGGATGCTGAAGTGGTTCAGCCCCGGCAGCACCTGGCAGCGCGGCACCGAGTGAACACCCCAGGCCTGCTGCACCAGGCCATTCTGGCGGTGGAATTCTTCGCTCTCATCCCCGCCCGCCACGCAGTAAAGAATGCCGTGCTCGGGCGCCAGCAGGCGCGCGGGGCTGTCCTGCAGCACATGCTGGTCGGTCAGGTGCAGCGCCTCTTGCAGAAAAGGGGTGTGCATCAAAGGCTCCAGGTCGTGCAGCCCCGAGATCGACAGCGCGTTGCGCACCAGCCCATCCGGCAGGCCCGCACCGATCAGCGGCCACACACTCGTCAGCAACATGGCCGCCAGATGCCCGCCCGCCGAATGCCCGGCCACGGTGATGCGCCGCGCATCCCCGCCATGGGCCTCGATGTTGCGCGCCACCCAGGCAACCGCTTTTTCCATCTGCCGCACGATGTGCGGAATCGTGACCGGCGCCTCGGGCGTGCCCGGGCACAGCGCGTAGTTCACCACCACCACACAGAAGCCCGCCTGGTTGAACGGGGGTGCGATGAAGGAATGGTCGGATTTGTCGAGGGCCCGCCAGTAACCGCCGTGGATGAACACCAGCACCGGCACCGGGGCGCCGGCGGGGCGCGTGGAGGGGAAAACATCCAGGGTTTCCCCAGCACCCGCGCCATACGCCACATCCAGCACACAGGGCACCTGGGCACGCACCTGCGCGGAATCCCGTGCCCAGCGCTGCAGGTAGTCCATGTGGTCGGGAACCAGCGCGCGGTTGTTGTACATGCGCTCCAGCCAGGCCGGGTCGTTCAGGGGCAAGCTCATGGGCGATGTCTCCTTGGGCAAAAACAGCTTCGGGCATCATCTTTCCATTCGCTCCAAGCTGCAAGCTCCGTGACAGGCTGGTGCACCAAAAAGGCACATGATGGCAGCAGAGACAGCCTTTCATCTCAGCAAAAAAGAAGTACGCCATGACCACTACACCCCTGCGCATCGCCGTTCTCGGCATTGGCATGATGGGCCTGCCCATGGCCCGCCGCCTGAGCGAAGCGGGCCACCCGGTGCGGGCCTGGAACCGCACCCGTGCGAAGGCAGAGCCGCTGGCCCTGTATGGTGTCACCGTGAACAATACGCCCGCAGAAGCCGTGCAGGACGCCGACATCGTGATCAGCCTGCTCGAAAACGGCCCCGTGGTCGGCCATGTACTGTTTAACCAGGGCGCCGCCCGGGCCATGCGCAAAGGCAGCCTGTTCATCGACATGGCCTCCATCCAGCCCAGCGAAGCGCGTGACCATGCCGCGCGCCTGGGCGAGCTGGGCGTGGCGCACCTGGACGCGCCAGTCTCCGGCGGCACCGTGGGTGCCGAAGCGGGCACCCTGGCCATCATGGTCGGCGGCCGCCCCGAAGATTTTCAGCGCGCACTGCCCGTGTTTACCCCCCTGGGCCGCGCCACCCATGTTGGGCCCCATGGTGCGGGACAGCTCGCCAAACTGGCCAACCAGATGATCGTGGGCATCACGATTGGCGCCGTGGCCGAGGCGCTGCTGTTTGCGGCCAAGGGCGGGGCCGACATGGCCAAGGTCCGCGAGGCCATCAGCGGTGGCTTTGCCGACAGCCGCATCCTGCAACTGCATGGCCAGCGCATGGTGGAGCGCGACTTCGCCCCCCGGGGCCGCATGGCCGTGCAGCTCAAAGACATGCGCAACGCCATGGCCACTGCCCATGAGACAGGCTTTGATGCCCCCATCACCGCACTGTTCGAAGCCCTGTATGCCGACGGTGTCGAGCATGGCCTGGGCGATCTGGACCACAGCGGCCTCTTTGTGGAACTGGCCAGCCGCAACGCGATGCAGTGAAATTTTTTGGCCCGACTTGCTAACGACCAAAAAATTAGTGCATAATTCGAGGCTCTGCAGCAACGCAGACAGATTTTAAAAAGATTTGGGTTCTTAGCTCAGTTGGTAGAGCAGCGGACTCTTAATCCGTAGGTCGAGTGTTCGAGTCACTCAGGACCCACCAAATCGAAGCCGCGAGGCACAAAAAGCCTGCTACCTATAAGTAGCAGGCTTTTTTGTTTTCAGAACAACTGCTCCCCTCTCGCAGCCAGTACGCGCGCACCGCCCGGAAACCTGCCGGTGCATGCTCTGACCTCCGGGCCACACGGCCTTGGTGTCCGCCCTCCTCAGGCGGCAACGAATGCGTCTCCCCAGACGGCCACCATCCCACGATCCACATTGCCACCGCCAAAGGCTGAGGCAGTGTGATGGCGCGTGGTTCTGGCGGCCATTTTTTGACCCACGAATCCAAACGCACACCCGCCTCGTACCCATGGCAGGAACACTCCCACCAGGCCTGGCGGCGATTGCAAACAAATGTCTCCCGGCCATTTGCGGACGAAACGCGTGGCTACACTTTGTCAAACACATGACACACCGGTGAAGTAAGCCCACGACGCCATCCTCACCCGGAACGAGACACCCAGAACACCGTGACATCCAGCCCCCAAAAAACCGGCGCGCCCTCCATCCTGCTCGCACTCATCGCCGTCGGCCTGATCTCGCTGCCCCACCCTGTTGCCAATGCACAGTCCTTCAAATCGCGTGACGCCGGGGCCAAGGATCGCAACCAGGCCAGGGCAGAACGCGATGTGGTGCGCAGCAAGGTGGCGCCCGCAGACACAGGAGCCAGTGCAGCCCATGCAACAGTGGCAACGCCCTCGCCACTGCCCTCCCGGCAGTGGAGGGTCAGCCTCAAGGATCTTGGCGTGGCGCGCCCCATCGCCCTGCGCGGCGTGGAGAGCGAGGCCAGCGTGGGCGTGGGCGTGCGGCGCGACGAAGCGGTGGAATCGGCCCGGCTGCGCCTGACCTTCACGCTGTCGCCTGCCTTGATCCCGGTGCTGTCGCACCTCAAGGTGATGCTCAACGACGAAACGCTGCAAACCCTTGTCCTCGACAAAGAGCGTCTGGGCACACCACAGACCGTCGAACTCAACATCGACCCACGCTACTTCACCGACTACAACCGTTTCCGCTTCCAGTTCATCGGCCACTACACGATGGAATGCGAAACGCCCAACCATTCGAGCTTGTGGGCCACCATCAGCAACGAAAGCCAGCTCGAACTCTCGCTGCGCCAGATCCCGCTGCGCGACGATCTGGCCCTGCTGCCCGCACCGTTCTTCGACCCACGTGACAACCGGCCCGTCAACCTGCCTTTTGTGTACGGCGACAAGCCCAGCATGGGCACACTCAAGGCGTCGGGCTCCGTTGCAAGCTGGATCGGCATGCTGGCAGGCTACCGTGGCAACCAGTTCCCGGTGTTTGAAAACCAGCTGCCACGACAGCACGCCGTGGTACTGGCCACCAACAACAACCGCCCCGCCTTCCTGCAGACCCTTCCAGCGGTGGAAGAACCCACGCTGTCCGTCGTGCCACACCCCGACATGCCGGGGGCCAAGCTGCTGCTGGTGCTGGGCAAGGACGATGCGCAGTTGCAGATGGCGGCCGACGCTCTGGCCCTGGGCAAAGCTGCGCTCTCGGGGCAGAGCATCACCGTCAAGTCGCTGGAGTACCCGGCCCTGGCCAAGCCGTACGACGCACCCCGGTGGATCACGACCCAACGGCCTGTGAAGCTGGCAGAACTGGTGTCCAGCGCTTCGGAGCTTCAGCTGCGCGGCGCGGTGCTCAACGACACGGTGAACGTCTACACCCGCATGGCGCCTGACCTGTTCACCTGGAACGCCAAGGGTGTGCCGCTGGACCTGACCTACCGCTACACGCCCAACAGTGTCTCGGACCATGGGGCGCTCAATATCTCGATCAACAACCAGTTCATCCAGTCCTACCCGCTGCAGTCGCGCGAAGACCGCACCAGTGGCAAGAGCACCATCATGCTGCCGCTGTTCGACGATGGCAGTGCCCAGACCCGTTCGGACCTGAAGATCCCGGCCTTCATGATCGGTGGCGACAACCAGCTGCAGTTTGCCTTCCAGATCCCTCCCAACGATCTTGGCCGCTGTCGCTCGGCACCGCCCACCGAGTTGTTCGCAGCCATCGACCCGCAGTCCACCATCGACCTCACGGCTTTCCGCCACTACCTGGCCATGCCCAACCTGGCGGCCTATGCCAACAGCGGTTTCCCGTTTACGCGGGTGCCCGATCTGGCGCAGACGTCCATCATCCTGCCGAACCGGCCGACGCCATCCGACGTGGAAGTGTTTCTCACGGCCGTGGGCCGCATGAGCGCGTCCACCGGCTATCCCGGTACGCGCTTCAAGTTGCTCAGCGCGGCCGAGGCCGACAAGGCGGCCGACACCGACATCCTGGTCATTTCCCAGGGTGACAGCGACGGACTGCTTGAAAAATGGAAGAGCCACCTGCCAGCCCTGCTGGCAGCGGGCGCACGTTCGGTGCAACCGCTGGAACGCGCGATGGGTTCATTCTTCGATCTTTTCAACCTGGAGCCCCACCAGCGCCTGTCGGCTTCGGGGGGCCAGGCCGTGTTGCAGGGCAAAGGCCCGCTGGCAGCCGTGACGGGCTTCGAATCGCCCCTGAGCAGCGGGCGCAGCGTGGTAGCCCTTACCGCCACCGACAAGGATGCCATGTCCCTCTTGAGCCAGGGCCTGAATGACGCGGGCAAAATCAAGAGCCTGCGTGGCGACCTGGGACTGATGCGCGGCGACGCCATCGAAAGCTTCCGCATCAAGCCGGTGTACTACGTAGGTGACCTGCCCTGGTGGCAGCGCCTATGGTTCCACATGCACAGCCATCCGCTGCTGCTGGCCCTCGTGGGCATTGGCACTGGCCTGCTGCTGACTTTCATCGTCTACGCAGCGCTGCGCAGCATGGCGCGGCGCCGACTGGCTGCACACCATGACTAAGCCCGTTCATCGCCGCGCCGCCTTGCAGACCTGCGCCAGTGCCGCCCTGCTGGCCTGCTTACCGAGCGCACAGGCCCAGCCAGCCGCAGCGGGCGGAGGCCGCACCGCCTGGCCCGCCTGGGACGCTTTCAAAGCCCAATTCATCAACGAAGGCGGCCGTGTGGTCTCTGACGATGATGGGGGTGGCCAGACCTATTCCGAAGGCCAGTCCTACGCACTTTTCTTTGCACTGGTGGCAAACGATCGGCCCATGTTCGACAAGCTGTTGCGCTGGACCGAGAACAACCTCTGCGAAGGCGACATGACCGCGCGCCTGCCTGCATGGCTCTGGGGCCGCCGCCCCGACGGCACATGGGGTGTGATCGACAGCAACGCCGCATCGGATGCCGACCTGTGGATTGCCTATGCGCTGGGCGAGGCCGGCCGGCTGTGGAACGAGCGCAGCTACCGCGCCCTTTCGGCCCTGCTGGCTGCACGTGTGTTGCGCGAGGAAACCGCCGACATCCCGGGCCTGGGCCCCACGCTGCTGCCCGCGCCCAAAGGGTTCGCGCAGCCCAACGGCCGCTGGCGCCTGAATCCCAGCTACATGCCCATGCACCTGATGCACTGGCTGGCCGCCAGTGACTACGACCCGCAATGGAAAAAGCTGGTGGACAGCTCGCTCAAAGTCATCCGTGGCGCATCGCCCAAGGGCTTCACCCCGGACTGGACGGTGTACGACGCCAAGCAGGGATTCCTGATCGACACCGAAGGCAAAGAAAAGGGCCAGGGCACCTACAACGCCATCCGTGTATACCTGTGGGCCGGTGTGATGCATGCCGACGCGCCCGGACGCAAGGCGCTGCTCGACACCCTGGCGCCCATGGCCCGCTATGTGCGCGAGCAGGGCTATCCGCCCGAATCCATCGATATCCTGACCGGACAGGCCTCGGGCCCTGCGCCCTCGGGCTTTTCGGCTGCGATGCTGCCCTTTCTGCGTGCCATGGGGGATGACAAGGCCCTGCAGTCGCAGCGCATGCGCCTGGAGGCACGCCCCCTGCGGCCCAAGGCCTACTATGAGCAGGTGCTGGCCCTGTTTGGCCAGGGTGCATTCGAGGGGCAGTACCGCTTCACAGCAACGGGCCAGCTCCTGGCACGGTGGAAACCGTGACCCGAGCCCCCCGCCGCCCCCTCCATTGGCTGCCTTCCATCACCCTGCTGGCCGCAGCCTGCCTTCCCCCCGCCCAGGGCGTGCATGCCAGCACGCCGTCGGCCGTCGAAGCCGAACTGCTCAGCGGTGCCCGCATGTGGGCATCCAAAAACCGCCCCGACATGGCCCGCCAGTTGGTGGACAAGGTCCTGGCCATGGACCCCTATTCGCCGCAGGGACTGGGCACGCTCGGCGACCTGGCGCTGCGCGAGAAAAAAATGGACGAAGCCAAGCGCATCCTCGACACCCTGCGCAGCCGCCACCCGGGCCACGCGGTGACTCAGGAGCTGGAGACCCTGGTGCGGGTCTACGGCAGCGAACGCGAAAAACTCTCGCAAATGCGCCTCATGGCGCGTGCAGGTCGCAAGGCCGAGGCCGCCGATCTGGCGCGCGAGCTGTTCCCGCAAGGCCCCCCTACCTTGGGTGGACTGGCGCTGGAATATCACCAGATCCTCGGCTCCAGCACCAAGCGCAATGCCGACTCACTGCGCCAGCTGGGCAAGCTGTACCAGGAGACCGGTGAATCGCGCTATCGCCTGGCGCAGCTCGAAATGCGCATGTACCAGAGCGAGAACCCCACTACCGTGGTGCAGGAAATCGAATCGCTGGCCACGCAACCCGATGTCAACGCCCAACAATTGCAGGACCTGTGGCGCCGTGCCATGGACCGGCTGGCCAACACCTCCGCCAACCTGCCCCGCGTGCGTGCCTTTCTGCAGCGCTACCCCGGCGACCAGGCCATGGAAGATCGCCTGGCCGCCATGCAACAGGCCGTGGAGCGCGCCGCACGGGCAGCCCGCGACCCCGCCAACCTGGCACGCAATGCTGCACGGGCAGCCCTGGACCAGGGCAACACCGAATTGGCCGAAGAACAGCTCCAGGCCGCACTGGCCTTGCGCCCCAGCGATGGCGACAGCCTGGGCAACCTCGGACTCATCCGTCTGCGCCGGGGTGAACATGCCCAGGCCCAGGAGCTGTTCGGCCAGGCCTATGCGCTGACCCGCCAGGGCAAATGGAAAGAGCTACAGGAGACGGCCCGGTTCTGGGGCTTTCTGCGGCAGGCAGACCGGGCCATCGAGAAGAACGAACTGTCTACAGCCGCGAACCTGGCCGAGCGGGCGCTGGCCCTGCAACCCGGCAACGCAGAGGCGCTGACCACGCTGGCCAGCATCCGCGACCTGCAGGGAGACCACGCGCTGGCAGAAAACCTGTATCTGGACGCGCTGCGGCATGACACCACCAGCAGCGCTGCCGTCAAGGGGTTGGCCAGCCTGTATGCCCGCACGCAGCGCTCAGGCAAAGCGCTTACCTTGCTGGCCGAGGCCGCCACTCGCGACGCAGCACTGAGCGCAAAGCTCGCAGGCACGCAGGCCGACATCTTGGTCGCCCAGGCCGAAGAGCACCTGCAGGCGCAGCGCCTCAGTGCCGCGCTGCGCGCCCTCGAAGCTGCCGTGGTGCTGGCCCCGGGCGACGCCTGGGTGCGACATCGCCTGGCACGGTTGTACCTGCGGCTGAACCTGCCCAAGGAAGCAATGAATGTCATGGACGAAGGCATGGCACGCGCCACAGCCACCCCACCAGGAACTGCCAGCAGTGCCATGCTGTACGCGCGGGCGCTGATCCGCTCTGCGGTGGATGACGACCAGGGGGCGCTGGCCGATTTGGCGCAGATTCCATCTGGCGAGCGCACCGAATCGATGCAGGCGCTGATCCAGCGCTCCACAGTCAACTCGCTGGTGGCGCGGGCAACCGCCAGCCGCCAGCCCGCCGAGGCGCAGGCCCTGCTCGCCCAGGCCGAGCAGACCGCTGGCACCGATGCCGAGCTGCTTTATGCCGTGGCCAATGCCTGGTTTCGCCGGGCACAGCCCCTGCAAGGCGTGGCAGTGTTCAACCGGTTGGCGGCGCGCACGCCCCGCATGGAGCCACAGACGCAGCTCGACCATGCCCAGTTGCTCAACCGCGCACAGGACGATGCTGCACTGGCCGAACACCTGCCTCGCCTGTTGCAATCACCGGGCTGGAGCGTCGAGCAAGAAGCGCGCCTCGTAGCCCTCTACACCGCCCACCGCGAGCGGCTCATCGAACAGCAGCGCCAGGCCGGTAACCTGACCGAAGCCGTGCGCATGGCACGCCAGCCACTGCAGCTGCCAGCCCCGGCAGCTTCTCCCGAAGCGGTCCAACAGCGTGCGCAAACGCAGGCCCGCCTGTTGATGGCGGCAGGCGAGTATGCCGACGCAGCCCAGCTGCTTGCACCACTGGTCAAAGCGCAGCCCGACGGCCTGGACCTGCGCATGGCCCTGGCGGATGCGCTATCGCGGCTGGGCGATGCAAGGGGCGCCACCGAACACGCCCTGTGGCTGCAAGACCATCTGCCCCCGAACGACGCCGGACAGCAGTTGGCGCTGCTGCGCATCTGGCAACGCGCCGGCCGTATGGAGGAAGCCCGGGCCCTTTCCACGCGATTGCTGCAGGCTTTCCCCCAGGACAGCGACGTCCTGCTGCATGCCGCGCGGCTGGAGCGCGCCAACCGCAACTATGCGCAGGCGCTGGTGTTTTTCCGCAGCGCTCTGATGCTGGAGACGCGTGGCGGCGCCGCAGCGACAGCTGAACCGATCCCGACCGAGGCGATGGATGCAGAGCCCCCGCTGGCGCTGCAAAAGAGCTACGCGCTGTCTTTGCCCGTGGATCCGGTCGTGGTGGCCAAGATCCAGGGCGAGATCGACGCCATCGAAGCCCGGCGACAGGTCTGGATCGAGGCCGCGCACACCGGGCTGCGAAAGAATTCCACCGAGGGAATCTCCAGCCTGCGCGGCTGGGAGCGCCCCCTCGTCGCCTGGATGCCACGCGGCTACGACGGGCACTATTTTCTGCATGTGGACCGGGTCAAGCTCAACGCAGGGGACTTGCCTGCCGATGGCTCGGACCTGCTGGACTTTGGCCAGATGGCCGCCCTGCCCCCAGGCTCGCCCCTAACCTCCCGCCGCCAGCGTGGCGCAGGCACCAACCTGGGCTTCGGTTTCGTGGGCGACGACATCCAATGGGACATTGGAGCCACCGGCGTGGGCTTCCCGGTGACCAACGTGGTGGGGGGGCTGGCCAAAACCGGCACCCTGGGCCGCTACGGCTACAAGCTCGAAGCTTTCCGTCGCCCCATCACAGGCAGCCTGCTGTCCTATGCCGGTGCCCGCGATCCCGTCTCCGGCGAGATCTGGGGTGGCGTGGTGGCCACCGGCGCCGCGGCGCGCCTGTCCACCGACTTCGGTCCCTACAGCGGCTCGGTGAGCCTGAATCTCGCAGCCCTGACCGGCAAGAACGTGGAAAACAACACCCGCGCCCAACTGCGCGTGGCTGTGGACCGCGACGTCTGGCGCAGCAGCCACAGCGTGGTCAACATGGGCGTGGCGTTTTCCGCCTGGCACTACGGCAAAGACTTGTCGGAGTACAGCTTTGGCCACGGTGGCTACTACAGTCCACGCAGCTATGCTTCCCTTGCACTGCCTGTGGAATGGAGCGGTCGCCACGGGGCCCTCACCTGGCTGGCGCGGGGTTCGGTATCGGTATCGCGCAGCAGCAGCGCCGACAGCGATTACTTCCCGCAGAGCGCGCTACTGCAGGCGCTGGCGCGTGCGCGCCTGGCGGAAAGCGGCAATTTCCCGGTGTACCCAGGCAGTTCAGGCTCAGGGGTTGGCCGGTCGTTCCGGGGCGTGCTGGAGTACCAGGTCACACGCAATCTTTCGCTCGGTGCCCAGCTGGAGCTGGACCGCTCCGCCTACTACGCCCCCACCAACCTCATGGTGTACGGCCGTTATCGCTTTGACCCGGTGCTGGCGCCGCTGGAAAACCGCCCGCGCCCCGTCCAGCCTTATTCGAGTTTCTGAGATGTCCACCGCCTCTTCTCCCCCGCGCAAAAGCCTTCTGCCTCCAGGGCGGGCGCGCACCTGGCTCCGGCGCCTGCGCCTTTCCCCTGGCCGTGGGCCTGACGGTGGCGCAACCCCCATGCACATCGGTATCCAAGGTCTGCCCGATGGCGTGGGCCAGTTGCCTGCGCATGTCCCTGTCTCCCTGGTCGCAGCCGATGCGCCCAGCGCTGCGCTGTGGTTCCCCGCACTGCTGGAGGACGCCCTCGCTGCAGGCTCCGTGGGCCTGGTCGCATCCGACACGTCATGGGTGGACGGGCTGCTGCGGCGCCCAGCCCTGCAGGCCGCCTACCGCGCCGGCGGCTTGCAGCTATGGGTGCTCTCGCCTGGCCTGCAGCCCGAGCTGCGGCGACATGGGCTTCTCTCCTTGATGCAGGAACTGGAGCGCACGGGCCTGAGCAATGCACATGCGCTGTTTGTCTGTGACGCCCAGGGCCTGCTGGCAGGCCTCAGCGTGGCGGAGCTGGCCCGGGTAAGCCGCCAGCTCAGCGCCGTGTGCCGCGAGCGTGCACGCCCTGTGGTGCTGGGGTTCTTCCCGCCGCTGGAGCCTGAAGTGCTTCTGCCCGCCTTGCGCAATCTGTGCCAGATGTCCATGCACATTGCCACCTTGCGCACCGATGCGGACCGCTGGAGCCTGGGCCTGGAGCGCTGGAATACCGATGGCGGCGCGCTCTTCCAGACGGCGTTCGGGCTGCTGCGCGACGACACAACGGGCCGCCTGGCTGCCGACGGCACGCGCACGCGGGGGGCCGCGCGCGAACTGGTCGAAGCGGCGGACCAGTCCGAGGTCATCGCCACGCGCGCTTCCATCGAAGGCCAGCGTGGCGTGCCCGGCCACTGGCGCATCGTCGAGGGCCTCGCCGACCTGGAGATAGCGGCCGCCGCCAGTGTGGCTGCCACCGTGCTCCTGGATGCGGGCCAGGCGTCAGACTTCGAATCCCGTGCACGCCTGGTGCATCAGCTGCGCCTGTCGCGCCCGCTCACGCTCAAGATCGTGGTGCGGGAAAACCTGGGAAAGCTGCGCACACACAGCGAGCAGGCCCTGCTGCAACTGGGCGCCAGTGCCGTGGTCTACAAGGAGGTGGGGTTTTCGCGGCTCCTGCAGCTGCTGCAGGACATCAACGCCCAAAGCCACACCCGCAAGGTGCACCCGGACTACGAGCAGGCGCTGGGCAGCTTCATGCCTGCACGCGAGCGGGGCTACCAGCCGCCGGCGCAGTTCTGTGCACTGGTGCGCAGCATGCTGGACCGCACACATGCGATCGGCCTGTCGCACAGCCTGGTGCGACTGAACGTGCTGGCGCAGATCCCGCACCTGGATGCCCTGCGCGCCTGCCACACCGCACGCGACGGCGACCTCTTCACTGCCGACCATGAATCGGTGTACGTCTTCCTGTTCGCCTGCCGTGAACCCGATGTGGGTCTGGCGCTGCACCGCCTTTTTGCTCTGCCCTTGACCCAGTTGTTCTCATCCGAAGCCACCGACTGCTCGGACACAGGCATCCGAGCCATGACCGGCCACCTTCAAGAGGCCTCGCGCAAGGGCTTGCCCGACTACAGTGCGCTGCTCGGCCACACACCAGCGGCGCCGGCAGTCACCACTGCTGCGCCAGCTTTCATGCCCCCTCTTCCCTCGTCCACACGGCCTGCATTGCCCGCATTGCCTGCGGACATCGGCGCCGTGCATGTCGCGACAGGCCCCAGCGTGCAGCGCTGCCCCATTGCACGGCGCGCCGTGCCGCACCCTGCCGGGAGATCCGTGGCATGACGCTGTTGATGCTGCTGCTCTACATGCTGCTGGGAGCCCTGCTGGCCTGGTCATGCTGGTTGCTGCTGCGCCGTGCGCAACGGGCACGCCAGCCACTGCGCTGCGTGAGGCCCTACCGGCCCGAACTACCGCAAACGGATGCGGCCGGTGCGCCAACGCCACCTTCCGCACCTTGAGTGAACGAATGAACAGAGACTTTGCATGCGTGTGATTGCCGTTGTATCGCCACTCGGAGGAGTGGGGCGAACCACCCTGACTGCCCATTTGGCCACCCTCCTGGCGCGCCAGGGCCAGCGCAGCCTGGCGGTGGAGCTGTGCGCCCAGAACCTGCTGGGGCGGCACCTGGGCATGCACGAGGCCAGCACCGCTGGCTGGGCCCGCGCGGCGGCGGACGGGCAATGGTGGGCTGAAAACGGATTTGACAACTCGGATGGCGTGCGAGTCCTGCCTTTTGGAGCGGCTTCCCTGGAAACCATCAGCACCCTGCACCAGCTGTTGCAGGTGCAGCCACGCTGGCTGCAGGACCAAATCGAACTGCTGGACATCCCCTCTGACAGCACCGTGCTGCTGGACACTCCCTTGTGGCCCTTACCCTGGGCCCAGGCCGCACTGCGGTGTGCCGACACCGTGCTGGTCGCTCTGGAAGCCTCTGCCCGCGCCTGTGCCGCCCTGGGCAGTGTGCAAACCCTGCTGCGCGGCGCTACCGCAGCCCCCGGCGAGCAGGGTGTGCTGGTCACCCGCTTCGATCCGCGCCGGGTCTCCCATCGCGAGGCTTTGCAGACCCTGCGTGAACAATGGGGAGAGCACCTCATCCCCTACACCTTGCACGAGGATGAGAACGTCGCGCGCGCGCTGGCCCGCGCCATGTGTGTGGGCAGTCTGGCGCCCCACGCACAGTCTGCCCACGACCTGCAGGGCGTGTGCAACTGGCTGGAAGGCCAGCGTGCGGCCCCTGCGTCCATGCTGGTGCCCGGCGCCACCCTGCCATGACCTACCTGCACGATACGGGGGTGGCGCCCCGCGCAAATACACCACAGCCTCAGCAAGACCCTGCGAACGAGGGCTCCGGGCCAGGCCGGGTCGGGCAATGGATACGCTGGCTTGCGCAGCAGCTGGAAGTGACACCCGGTGCACCCTGGTGGATGTGGCTGTGGCGCTGCGTCGTGCTGCCCGCCACGCCCGAGCGTGCACTGCTGCCTTGGCTCCTTCAGCCGGGGCGCTGGCTGCTCGCAGGACTGGTGTTTGTGCTGCGCTGGGGCTGGAAAGGCCTGGCCCTGCTTCTGAACGGGGTGTTCTGGCCCATACGCCTCTTCCTGCGCGCCATGGACCGGTTGGCCACCCATGTCAGCGTGGAGAAGGGCATGCGCCTGGCCGACCAGGTGCTGTCCCCCCTCATGGAAATTCCCGGGCTCCGGTGGGTGGTGCTGGCCGTGGGCCTTCTGGCCGGGCTGGTCGTCATGACGACCCCCTTCAACTGGCTCGGGCAGACACTGTTCATGCTGCTTTGCTGGGGCCTGTCGCTGGTGCTGCGCCGCCTGCCAGGGCGCTACCCCTCGCTGGCACTGGCGGCCATCAGCCTGCTGGCCATGGGGCGCTATGCCTGGTGGCGGGTGACCTCGTCCATCGAGTTCGAATCGGCCATTGAATCCTTCCTGGGCTACGGCCTGCTGGCCGCCGAAGCCTACACGTGGCTGGTAGTGGTGCTCGGATTCATCCAGACCGCCTGGCCCCTGCACCGCCGCCCGGCCGACCTGCAGGGCCAACCTGCCTCCTGGCCTACCGTCGATGTCTACATTCCCACCTACAACGAACCCCTGAGCGTGGTGCGGACCACCGTGCTGGCGTCCATGGCACTGGACTGGCCCAAGGACAAGGTGAAGGTCTTCATCCTGGACGATGGTCGGCGCGAGGAATTCCGCGAGTTCGCTGAGTCCATGGACGTGGGTTACATCGTGCGCCCCGACAACAACCACGCCAAGGCTGGCAACCTGAACCACGCGCTGGGCAAAACCGGCGGCGAGCTGATCGCCATTTTCGATTGCGACCACATCCCCACACGCTCATTCCTGACCACGGCCGTGGGCTGGTTCCAGCGCGACCCGAAGTGCGCCATGCTGCAGACGCCGCATCACTTCTTCTCGCCCGACCCGTTTGAACGCAACCTGGGCACCTTCCGCCGCGTGCCCAACGAGGGCGCACTGTTCTACGGGCTGATCCAGGATGGCAACGATTTCTGGAACGCCACCTTCTTCTGCGGCTCCTGCGCCGTGATCCGCCGTGGCCCGCTGCTGGAGGTGGGTGGCATCGCCGTGGAAACCGTGACCGAGGACGCACACACGGCCCTCAAGCTGCACCGGCGCGGCTACACCACGGCCTACATCAACGAAACCCAGGCCGCGGGCCTCGCCACCGAGAGCCTGTCGGCCCATGTGGGGCAGCGCATCCGTTGGGCGCGCGGCATGGCACAGATCTTCCGCGTAGACAACCCCTTCCTCGGCAAGGGCCTCACGCTGTGGCAGCGCATTTGTTATGCCAATGCCATGGTGCACTTCTTCTTCGGACTGCCGCGGTTGGTGTTCCTCACGGCGCCCATGGCCTTCCTGTTCTTCGAGTGGCACATCATCAACGCGGGCGCGATCATGATCGCGCTGTACGTGCTGCCCTACATCCTGCAATCCAACATTGCCAACGCACACGTGCAAGGCGAGCACCGGCACACATTCTGGGCCGAGGTCTATGAGACCGTGCTGGCCTGGTACGTGGCGCTGCCCACCACGGTGGCGCTGATCAACCCGCGCCTGGGCAAGTTCAACGTGACAGCCAAGGGCGGACTGGTGGATGAGCCCTACTTCGACTGGGCCATCTCGCGCCCCTACACCGTGCTGGTGCTGCTGAACTTCGCAGCCTTTGGCATGGGGATCATGCGCCTGTTCTTCTGGAACACGGAAGAAACGGCCACCGTGCTGCTGAACCTGCTGTGGACCGTCTACAGCATCCTCATGCTGGGGGCTGCGCTGGGCGTGGCCTCCGAGGCGCGCCAGGTGCGCCGCATGCACCGTGTGGCAACCCGGCTGCAGGCCACGCTGTACCAGGACGACGGTACGGTGCTCCAGGCCGTCTGCATCGACTTCTCCATGACAGGAGTGGGCCTGGAGCTGCCCGAAGGCATCCGACCGGCAGTGGGGGAAAAGGTACAAGTGGGCCTGTGGCGCGGCCATTCCGAATGCACCTTCCCCGCCACCATCATGCTGCACCGGGGCCAGGGCGCCACGGGCCTGCAATTCGACCCCATGACGCGCGAACAACAGATCGACCTGGTGCAATGCACCTTTGCCCGCCCCGACACTTGGCTGCAATGGAACGACAGCCATGACATCGACCGCCCCTTGCACGGCCTGCAGGAGATCGCCCAGCTCGGCGTGCTCGGCTACCGCAAGTTCTGGGAATCGCTGCTCGACGCTGCCCGCACCCGCTGGCCCACCGGGAGACAACGCAGACAACAGGGACTGGGCGCATGAGCTACTGGAACCTGTACTTCCTGGCCAAGGTCGGCCTGTACTTCACGGGCTACATCGGTTTTAGCTGGTGGCTGAACCTTCTGCTGTGGCTGGCGCTGCTGCCCCCCATCGGCCACCGGCTGCTGAGACGCACCCGCGCCGTGCTGGCCTGGCCAGCGGCGATTGCCCTGCTGTACTACGACTCCTACCTGCCCACCCTGGGACGCGTGTTATCCCAGCTCAAGGCTCTCGCGGGTTTCAGCGCCGACTACTGGATGGAGTTGGCCGGGCGGCTGGTCAACCCCACCGCTGTGGCGATGGCTGTGGCCGGTGTCTTTTTCTATGCAGCATTGGCGCGACGCGTGCGCTTTGCCACCTTGGCCCTTGTTGGCATCTTGAGCGTGCCAGTGGTGGCAGCCCTCCAGGAGCGGGAGGCTCAGATCACCGATGCCGGAAGTGCCCAGGCCAACACTGGCGATGGCTCCTCCGTGGCGGGCGCCGACGCGGCAGACCCCGACGCCCTCCTGCAAAAGTTCTATGCCAGCGAAAGCCATAAACGGATGCAGTTCAGCACCGCAGGCGGACCGCCCCCCTTCGACATCATTCTGCTGCACGTATGCTCACTGTCCTGGGACGACATGGAGTTTGTGGGCCAGCGCAACCACCCGCTGCTCCAACGCTTTGACGTGCTGTTCACCAACTTCAACAGCGCCGCCAGCTATAGCGGGCCGGCTTCGCTGCGCGTGCTGCACGGCTCGTGCGGGCAAACGCCCCACAACAAGCTGTACGAGGGCATCGATCCACAGTGTTACGTGTTTCCCAACCTGGAGAAGGTGGGCTACCAGACAGCGGCTCTGCTCAACCACGACGGCGTATACGAAGAGTACGCCCATGCGCTGGAGCAGCGCGGCGGTTTGGCGGGCAAGCTGCAGCCCAACCAGAGTGCGCCCGTACACATGCAGAACTTCGATGGCTCGCCGATCTACAACGACCACGCGCTGCTGTCGCAGTGGTGGAAGAAGCGCAGCAGCGAGCGGGGTGCCGCCCCCGTGGCGCTGTACTACAACACCATCTCACTGCACGACGGCAACCGCGTGCCCGGCATGACCTCCCGCAGCAGCCTGGACACCTACAAGCCTCGCCTGGTGCAGCTGATGGCTGATTTCGACAAATTCATTACGGAATTGGAAACGGCGGGTAAACCGGTGGTGGTGATGCTCGTGCCTGAACACGGCGCATCGCTGCGCGGCGACAAGATACAGATTTCGGGCATGCGCGAGATTCCAGGCCCACGCATCACACTGGTGCCTGCTGGCGTAAAGCTCGTGGGCATGAAGAAAAAAGACCCTGCGGCCGAGTCCACAGCGCCGGTGGTGGTGAACCAGCCCATGAGCTACCTGGGCCTGTTCACCTTGCTTGGCGACCTGCTGAGCGACAGTCCCTATGCCGACTCCGCCCGTCCGCTGACCGATCGCCTGCAGGCACCGGAGACCACGCCCTTCGTCTCGGAAAACGCCGACGTGATCGTGATGCGCAACGCGGCCGGCAAGTATCTGATGAAGTCGGGCAACGGAGAGTGGATTCCCTACAGCTATTGATCCACGGCGTTGGCCCAGGCAGCGGCCAGAAGCCGTGTCCCGCATAATCGGCTGCTGCGCCCGCGCACCGGGCCCTCGCCCGCCTGCGGCGTGCGCCCGTCAACCCCTTCCCCTCTTCGCATGAACCCACAAGCCCACCTGCTCTGGAAAGCGCCCCGCTGGGCCTTGGCGGTGTTGCTGGCGGTGCTGGGGATGCTGGGGCCGTTCTCCATCGACACCTACATCCCCGCGTTCTCGGGCATCGCCACAGCGCTGGGTGCTACGCCGGTGCAGATGCAACAGACGCTGTCCGCCTACCTGTTCGGCTTCGCGTTCATGAGCCTGTTCCATGGTGCGCTGGCCGACAGTTTTGGCCGCAGACCGGTGATCCTGTGGGGCATCGCGGTGTTCACGCTGGCATCTGCGGGCTGCGCGTTGTCGCAGACTATTGGGCAATTGGTCTTTTTCCGGGCATTGCAGGGCCTGTCCACAGGAGCCGGCATCGTGGTGTCGCGCGCCGTGATCCGCGACATGTTCCCGCCCGCCCAGGCACAGAAAGTGATGAGCCAGGTCACCATCTACTTTGGCGTGGCCCCGGCGATTGCCCCCATCGTGGGGGGCTGGTTGTTCGTGCACCTGGGCTGGCACAGCATTTTCTGGTTCCTGACACTGGTGGGTGTGGCACTGTGGACCGCCAACTACCGCCTGTTGCCCGAAACCTTGCACCACGAGCACCGACAGCCCTTCAACGTGCGCCACCTGATGCGCGGCTATATGCAGCTCGGGTCCAGTGCGCGGTTTGTGTTGCTGGCCCTGGCCAGTGGCGTGCCATTCAACGGCATGTTCCTCTACGTGCTCTCTGCACCGGCTTTCCTGGGCGAACATTTGTCGCTGGCGCCCACGCAGTTCTTCTGGTTCTTCATCCTGACCATCTCGGGCATCATGGGCGGCGCCTGGCTTAGCGGGCGCCTGGCCGGGCGCATCCCACCCAAGCGGCAGATACGCCATGGTTTTCTGATCATGTGCACGGTGGCGGTGCTCAACCTCGTGGCCAACCTGCTGTTTCCGCCACACGCCTGGTGGGCCCTGCTGCCCATTGCCATCTTCTCGTTCGGCTGGGCACTGATGGTGCCGGTGGTCACGCTGCTGGTGCTGGACCTGCACCCGGAGCGCAGGGGCATGGCCTCGTCGATGCAAGCCTTTGTGGGCTCCAGCGCCAACGGCCTGGTGGCCGGTCTGATTGCCCCCCTGGTCATGCACTCCACGGTGCTGCTGGCGCTGGCCTCGCTGCTGATGATGGGCATAGGCCTGGCGGCCTGGATCTATCTGCACCACCGCTGGCCCGACATCGGACGCACACCCGTTCAGCTCTGAGCATCCGTCCCGGGTTCACCCAAGATCGCTCCTGGGGCTGCACTACCCTGCAGGACCATGACCAACTGTCAGTGCAAGGTGGTCACCGGGCATGCATCCACCTCAGGTGTTGTGCGGCTGCCGACGGTCCACATTTTTCTGCTGGTAATAGCGGTTTTTCTCGGCGTACATGGCTTGGTCGGCACGATTGATCGCCGCTTCCACCCCATCGCCGGAATGGCAACTGGCGATGCCCATGGCCAGACTCAAGTGCTGGCCGGGGTAGAACTGGTTGTTCAGCTCCAGCATCGAGATGATGCGCTCCTGCAACGCATAGGCCCCGCGCTCTTCAGTGCCAGGCAACAGCACGGTGAATTCATCGCCGCCAATGCGCGCCGCGCAGGCCGGGGCATCCACGGCCTTGGCCAGCACCTCACCCACGCGCCGCAGCATCGAGTCGCCCGCCGCGTGGCCTTGCTCGTCATTGACCACCTTGAGCCCATTCAGGTCAATGGCGATGACGGACAGCGGCCAGGGCCCTTTGCGCGTGAGCCGGTTCAACTCTTCGGCATAGAAGGCGCGGTTGCGCAGCTGGGTGAGTACATCGTGTTTGCCCAGGTATTCGAGGTAAGCCTCGGCCTTTTTTCGGGCCGTGATATCCACCAGCGACAGGAGCACCAGGCCCCAATCATGCCGATGGCTATCGAGCACCGAGAATTGCATGTGGATGTTCACCGCGTCGCCCGACAGTGAGTAGTTCACCACCTCGCGCTGCTGGAAGGTCTTCCCCTCCCACAGGTCCTGCAGCTGCTCTGCGAAGGACTCATGCATTTCGCCACGGAACACGCGGCCGATGTTGTTGAGCAGCATCTCCTTGCTGGCAGCGCCGAACATGCGCAATGTCTGCTGGTTCACGTCGATGACGCGGATCTCCTGCATGCAGCGGCTCACGAAGTCGGGGTGTACCTTGAGGAAGGTCTTGAAGTCGCCAATGCCCTGGGCACGTACGCCATCGAGCAGATTCTTCACGGCGCTGAAGTCTTCCACCCAGAGCGAGACCGGCGAATGCTCGAACAGGTCGCGCGCATACTGCTCGCTGCGCCGCAAGCGGCGCGCAGCCTCCAGTTGCTGGGTGTTGTCCTCCAGAGAGACCAGCACGCGGCTCCAGTCGGCCTCATGACCAGGCAGTATGCGCGCGCGGACCAGCACGTCCAGGCGCCGGCCGTCGAGCGCGTAGTTCACCGTCTGGTTGGCAAACTCCATCTGCCCGTCCCACAGCTGCGCAAGCTCATGCGCCGCAGTGTCGTGCCGGTCATCCCGAAAGACTTTGTCGAGGTTGGCTTCCAGATGCTGCTGGCTGTCGGCCGAGAACAACTCCAGCGTGCGCCGATTGACCTGCAGCACACGCAGCGACGCACTGCATTGGCGCAGGCGGGCCGGGTCTTCGGCCAGATGGGAGCGTATGTCGGTGACCCCTTGCGCACGCCAGCCATCGAACAGACGTTTGAGTTCGCTGAAATCCTCCAGCCAAAGCGACACGGGCGCCAGCTCGAACATGTGTTCGTAATCGGCCCCCGAGGAGAGAGAAGACACCACAACAAATTCCTCCGTGGGCAATTATTGACGACACGGCCCGCAAAAAGCAGGGGGCCCGCACTCCAGCCACAAAAAAGGGCTGGCACCTTGCGGTACCAGCCCTTGATCGGTGGGAGCGCTCAACACGCCCCCAACCCTATTCATCAATCAGCGTGCGGGGCGCGCTGGGCGCTTGCGCGCATCGTGGGCCACAAAGGGCTTGCCACCACCACCCGCCGGCTTGGAGAACGCAGGCTTGCGCGGCGCGAAATCACCACGGGGTGCGCCGGCATCGCCACGGGGTGCAAAGCCACCGCGGCCCGCATCACCAAAGCCCGGCTTGCGGCCATAGCCTTCGCCGTCGCGGCGAGGAGCAAAACCACGGTCAGCACCACGATCGTCACGACCACCGAAGCCGCCACCATCGCCACGGGCTGGAGCACCACGGTTGTCACCACGGCCAGCAAAACCGCCGCCAAAACCACCACCGAAGCCGCCACGGGCAGGACCACCGAACTTGCGGTCACGACTGTCACGGTCATAGCCACCCGAGCGGCCACGGCCACCAAAATCACCGCCACGGGGCGCCTGGGGGGCGCGTTGGGCAGGCTCCATGCCAGGGATCACTTCGGCCTTGAACTGCTGGCGGCTGTACGACTCAATGTCGTAAATCTTGCGGCGGTCGCGGAACTCGGCAAAAGTGACGGCCAGGCCGTCGCGGCCCGCACGGCCGGTGCGGCCAATGCGGTGGGTGTAGTCCTCGGCCTTCATGGGCAGGCCGAAGTTGAACACGTGGGTGATGGTGGGCACGTCGATGCCACGGGCTGCGACATCGGTCGCCACCAGAATCTGCACCTGGCCACTGCGCAGCGCCATCAGGCGGCGGTTGCGCAGGCCCTGGCTCAGGGCACCGTGCAGGGCGACAGCCGAGAAGCCGTCTTGCTGCAGGTCGTTGGCCAGACCATCGCACTCCACCTGGGTGCTGGCGAACACGATGGCTTGGTTGATCGTGGTGTCACGCAGCCAGTGGTCCAGCAGCTTGCGCTTGTGCTGGGCGTTGTCGGCCCAGTACAGCACCTGCTTGATGTTGGTGTGTTTCTCTTGCGGAGAGTCGATAGTCACCTTTTGCACGGACGAGCCGCCGTCGTGCATCACACGCATGGCCAGCTGCTGGATGCGGGGCGCGAACGTGGCGCTGAACATCATGGTCTGCTTGCGCTGGCTGGTCAGCTGGTTCAGCTCGGCCAGGTCGTCCGAGAAGCCCAGGTCCAGCATGCGGTCGGCTTCGTCCACCACCAGGAACTGCACCTTGTCGAGCTTGATCTGCATGGAGCGCTGCAGGTCCAGCAGGCGGCCAGGGGTAGCAACCACCAGATCGGCGTTCTGCAGCTTGGCGATCTGCAGCTGGTAGGGCATGCCGCCCACCACATTGGCCACGCGCAGACCACGGCAGTGCTTGACCAGATCAATGGCGTCGTGCGCCACCTGCTGGGCCAGTTCACGGGTGGGGCACAAAATCAGCGCGCCCGGCGTGGCGGCCTTGAAATTGCGCGAGCTGGTGGGGTCCTTGCGCTTGGCACGCTTGGGGGCGGGCTCGCCACGGGCAGCCGCTTCGGCCGCCGCACGCTCGAACGCTGCGCGCTCTTCAGCCTGGGCCACGGCCTGCTGCTGGATCAGCGTGTGCAGCACCGGCAGCAGGAAGGCGGCGGTCTTGCCGCTGCCCGTCTGGCTGGAGACCATCAGGTCGATGAACTTCGAGGCATCGCTGCCCATGGCCAGAGGAATGGCCTTGCGCTGCACGTTGGTGGGCTGTGTGTAGCCCAGGTCGGCCACGGCTTGCACCAGCTCGGGCGCCAGGCCCAGTTCGACGAACCCATTGGGCTCGGCGGTCACGGCGGCAGCATCTTCAATAGCGGCGGCCACCACGGAATCGAGGGAGGAGGACTGCACGGAAACGTCGGCAGCAAAGGAATTATCAGCAGGCGCGAATTCGCCCTGCACCAAAGAGGTGTCGGTCATGAATTTTTCTCTCACGAAGACGGTCGCGGGCGCTGCCCACGATTGGCTTCGTCAAATGGTTAAAAAACATCAACCATCAAACGAAACCTGCGCTGGCTCTGGGGAATCAGGCCGATGCGGGTGGGCTGTTATTCGCCAGTCCTGCACTGCCGGCTTACATTTGCATGTGGGCAGTGGGCTGGCAAGCCCGGTGTGTGAGGGGAGATGCACAAACTGCGAGGCGGATTTCCTGCGCAGCCCGCAATTATGACACGGTTAAGGGTTTCCCCGCAATACCCTTCCAATGCGCAGCCTCTCCAAGGCGTGCTCCGGGCGCACGCCCTCGCGCAATGGCCGCACCGCTGCAGGGGCGCCCCATACCGCGCATGCGCCGAGGGCGCTCCTGACGCCAAGCGATTCAGGGGTTTTTCACTTCCACGGACAACAGGTGCTGGCGGTAGTGCGCCAGCTCATCGATGGACTCGTGCACATCCGCCAGGGCCGTGTGCTTTTGCGCCTTCTTGAAGCTGGTGTAGGCCTCGGGCTTCCAGCGTTTGGCCAGCTCCTTCAAGGTGCTGACATCGACGTTGCGGTAGTGGAAGAACTTCTCCAGCTTGGGCATGTAGCGCACCAGAAAACGGCGGTCCTGCCCGATGCTGTTGCCACACATGGGGGCTGTGCCCTTGGGTACATACTGGCTCAGGAAGGCAATGATCTGTTGCTCGGCCTCCTCCTCGGTCACCGTCGAGGCCTTCACCTTGTCGATCAGGCCGCTGCGGCCGTGGGTCCCCTTGTTCCAGGCATCCATCTTGTTCAGCAATTCGTCCGACTGGTGGATGGCAAACACCGGGCCTTCGACACGGGGCTCCAGACCAGGGCCCGTCACGACCACGGCGATTTCCAGCAGGCGGTCCGTATCCGGCTCCAGGCCGGTCATTTCGCAATCGAGCCAGACCAGGTTCTGGTCGGATTTGGCAAGCGTGGCAGGGGTGGGGTTGTTGGCTTCTGACATGGCGCGCATTGTCGCCGATGGCCTAAACTCGCCGCACATGCCCACCCCCGACGACTTCTCCCCCTCCATGCTGCTCACGCTGGCCTTTGCGACTGCACTTGTCCTGGGCCTGGCGCTCAAGTTCTGGCTGGCCACCCGCCAGGTGCGGCATATCGCCCGCCACCGCGCCGCCGTGCCTGCACCGTTTGCCGAGCGCATCTCCCTGGCAGCCCACCAGAAGGCCGCCGACTACACCATAACCAAGGCCCGCCTGGGGCTGCTGGAGATGGCCCTGGGCTGCGTGGTGCTGCTGGGCTGGACCTTGCTGGGCGGCCTGGACGCACTGAACCGCACCCTGCTGGACACCATGGGGCCCGGCATGGCGCAACAGCTGGCGCTGCTGGTGGCCTTCGCCGCCATCGCTGGCCTGATCGACCTGCCCTTGTCGCTGTACCAGACCTTTGTGATCGAAGAGCGCTTTGGCTTCAACAAGATGACCTGGCGCCTGTGGCTGGCCGACGCGGCCAAGGGCCTGCTGGTGGGTGCGGTCATCGGCCTGCCGATTGCCGCGCTCATCCTGTGGCTCATGGGCGCGGCCGGCCCGCTGTGGTGGCTCTGGGCCTGGTGCTGCTGGATGGGCTTCAACCTGCTCTTGATGGTGATCTACCCCACCTTCATCGCGCCCCTGTTCAACAAATTCCAGCCACTCGAAGACGAATCGCTCAAGGCCCGCGTCACGGCCCTGATGCAGCGCTGCGGCTTCTCGGCCAAGGGCCTGTTTGTGATGGATGGAAGCCGCCGCAGTGCCCATGCCAATGCCTATTTCACGGGCTTTGGCGCGGCCAAGCGCGTGGTGTTCTACGACACGCTGCTGAAGCAGCTGGCCCCGGGTGAAGTCGAGGCCGTGCTGGCGCATGAGCTGGGCCACTTCAAGCACCGCCATATCATCCAGCGCATCGTGGTCATGTTTGGCCTCAGTCTGGCCGGTTTTGCGCTGCTGGGATGGCTCTCCAACCAGGTGTGGTTCTATACGGGCCTGGGCGTGCGCCCCAACATCTCGTTGGACCCCACCATAGCGGCCGCGCCCAACGACGCCTTGGCGCTGCTGCTGTTCATGCTGGTGGTGCCCGTCTTCACCTTCTTCATCTCGCCGCTGTTCTCGCAACAGTCGCGCAGGCACGAGTTTCAGGCAGATGCCTACGCCATGGCCCAGGCCAGCGGCGCCGATCTGGCTTCGGCCTTGCTCAAGCTGTACGAAGACAATGCCTCCACGCTCACACCCGACCCGGTGTACGTGAAGTTCTACTACTCGCACCCGCCCGCCACCGAACGGCTGGCACGCATGCTCCCCACCCCTGTCTACCCATGACCACCACCATGTTGAAGAAAAAAGACTGGTCTGCGCTTTCCCGCCGTGCGCTGACCGCTACTGAAGTTGTAGCAAATCTGGCCAAGCTCGAAGGCTGGAGCCTGAGCGGCGACGGCGCAAACGTCGCCATCGAGAAGACCTACCGCTTCGCCAACTACTACGAGACCATCTCGTTCGTGAACGCGCTGGCCTTCGTCGCCAATGCACAAGACCACCACCCCGACCTCTCGGTGCACTACAACCGCTGTGTGGTGCGCCTGAACACCCACGATGTGAACGGCATCTCCTCGACCGACTTCGAGTGCGCCGCCCAGTTCGACGCATTGGTCGCGCTATGACACCAGCCCACCATGGCTGAACGCAGCGCCCTCATGGAAGGCACCGTGGTGGCCAGCCATGGGCGCCATTGCATGGTTGAAACCGCCGACGGCGAGCGTCGCATCTGTCACCCGCGGGGCAAGAAAAGCCACGCCGTGGTGGGCGACCGGGTGCTGTGGCAAGCCCCTCCGCCCGGCCAGGGCGACGAAGGCACCATCGAGAAGGTGCTGGAGCGGCGCAACCTGTTCTACCGCCAGGACGAGATCCGCACCAAGTCGTTTGCGGCCAACCTGGATCAGGTGCTGATCCTGATCGCGGCAGAACCCGTGTTCTCCGAAAGTCAGCTCGCCCGCGCCCTGATCGCAGCCGAGGCCGAAGGCATCAAACCACTGATCGGCCTCAACAAAAGCGATCTGGTGGAGCCCTTTGCCCGCGCCTGGGAACGGCTGCTGCCGTACCGCCACATGGGGGCAGGCACGCACTATGGTGTGCTGCCCTTGTCGCTGGCGCTGTCCAGCGATGTGGACCGCGCGCTGCTGATGGAACACCTGCGCGGCAAGACCACGCTGGTGCTGGGCCCCTCAGGCTCGGGCAAAAGCACACTGATCAACCTGCTGGTGCCAGGCGCTACCGTGCAGACCGGCGAGATATCGCAAGCGCTGAACTCCGGCAAGCACACCACCACCAGCACCCACTGGTACTGGATGGATGCGGAGCGCACCACGGCGCTCATCGACTCACCCGGGTTCCAGGAATTCGGTCTGCACCATGTGGCGCCCATGCAGCTCGCCGCCTGCATGCCGGACATCGCAGAACATGCCAACCACTGCAAGTTCTACAACTGCACCCACCTGCATGAGCCCGGTTGTGGTGTTCTGAAAGCGGTTAAAAACGGCTCTTCCGCGCACGGGATAAGCCCAAATCGCTATAAAATTTATAGCGATTTATTTGAAGAGCTGAGCCACACCCGCTATTGACGCGAGCCCTGCACAAAGGGTGCCCAGCCCTACCCCAGCAGGCGGGCCAGCGTGAGCAGCGCCAGCAGCAGCATCCAGACCACCACCGATCGCCACACCAGCCCCACCACACTGCGCAGGTGGCCCACTTCGGGCTCCCGGCCGGGAGTGGAGTCGCTGTCGCCCATGTCGGCGTCGATCTCCAGCCCTTGGGGGGCCTGCGTTTCGGTGCGAGCCTTCAGGGCCTCGCCCCCCAGGCGCACATTGATCGCGCCCGCTGTGGCAGCCAGTACCACGCCATCGTTGTCGTTGGGGAACCGCTGCGCATGAAAACGCCAGCCCTCGATCGCTTCCTCAAAACTCCCGACCACGGCAAAGCTGAGTGCCGTGAGCCGCGCCGGCAGCCAGTCCACCACAGTCCAGGCCTGGGCACAGGCCTGCTGCAGCGAGGCACTGGCGGGCTGCGTGCCCGCGCGTTGCCGGTAGTGCCAGTAGCGTGAAACAAATTCGGCCAGACGGTACAACACCGCCCCCGTGGGCCCCAGCCCCAGCGCCGCCAGCACCGAGAACCAGGCCAGCACCCCAAACACATGGCGGTGCGCGGCGAGCACCGAATACTCGATCACATGGCGCACGATCTCGCTGCGGGGCAAGGCCCCCACATCCACCTGCTGCCAATGTGCAAGGCGCTCGCGGGCCGCATCTTCATCGCCTTCTTCGAGCGCATCGCGGATGCCCGTGAAATGGTGGCTGAACTGGCGAAAGCCCAGCGTGACATACAGCACCGCCACGCTCCAGAGCACCGCAAACGGCCAGCCCAGACCCCACAGCAGCGCCCAATGGATGGCCAGCGTGATCAGGGCCGGGAGCAGCACCGCCAGGCTCCAGGCCACCCAGCCATGGTGGGGCTTGCCTGCGTCGAAGTTGCGACTCACGGACAGCGCCCACGCCCGCAGACCCGCATGAATGGGGTTGCTGCGAGCCAGGGGGCGGGCCTGCTCGATCAGCAGAGCGAACAGGATGGCGAAGAAACTCATGGGGGGCAATGATACTGGCGCTTCGCCCCCGTGCACCCTTTATGTGCGAGGCGGATCAGGCCTGCATGAAGCGGTAGAAATTGCGCAGCATACCCGCCGTCGCACCCCAGATGAAATGGTTCTTGCGGCTGTCCTGGTAGGGCATGGAGAACCACTCGCGGTGCACACCGTCCCGGTCGAACACATGGCGCCGGTGGTTGGCGGGGTCCAGCAGAAACGCCAGCGGCACCTCGAACAGGTCCGCCACCTCGTAGGGATTGGGCTGCAGCACGCAGTCTGGCCGCACCAGCGCCACCACTGGCGTGATGATGAAGGACGAGCCGGTGACGTAGGTTGGCAAGGTGCCCAGCACCTCGACGAACTCGGGCGCGAGCCCGACTTCTTCCTGTGCCTCGCGCAAAGCCGTGTCGGCGGCCGTGGCGTCGCCAGGGTCGGCCCGCCCGCCCGGGAAAGCCACCTGCCCCGAGTGGGTGGACAGGTGGGCCGTGCGCTCGGTGAGCAGCACCGTGGGCTGCTCGCGCAGCATGATCGCCAGTAGCACGGATGCGTGGGCTGGCTCGCGGTTCATGAACTTCTTCTCCAGCAGCACCTCGGGCTCCCAGCGGGGCGGGTGCGCAAACCGCGCGCGCAGCGCCTCGGGCGTCTGCGCCGCCGCAGGCACAGCGGGCAGGTGCGCATCCACGCCCACCACCGGCACCAGGCGGGGGTCGAAATCAGGCAGGCTGGACAGCGGCGCAACGACGGACGAAACGGCGGGGGCGGGAGAAGAGGCGTTCACTCAAGAAATTCGGTTCGGGTTCAGGTTCGGATTCAACAGGCCAAAAAACAAAAAGCCGCTACAGGCTGATGCTGTAGCGGCTTGTCAGGGCAGGCCCTCGCCTTGCTTGGATTAAGCGGCGGTGGCAGCAGCCTTGACGCGCGAAGGCAGCTTTTCCTTGATACGTGCCGACTTGCCGCTGCGGTCACGCAGATAGTACAGCTTGGCACGGCGCACGTCACCACGGCGCTTGACTTCGATGCTGGCGATCAGGGGGCTGTAGGTCTGGAACGTACGTTCCACGCCTTCGCCGCTGGAGATCTTGCGCACGGTGAAGCCGCTGTTCAGGCCGCGATTGCGCTTGGCAATCACAACACCTTCGTAGGCCTGCACGCGCTTGCGGGTACCTTCCACCACGTTCACGCTCACGATGACGGTGTCACCGGGGGCGAATTCGGGGATGGTCTTGTTCAAGCGGGCGATTTCTTCCGCTTCCAGGGTCTGGATCAGGTTCATGTTTGATGTCCAACGATCTTGTCCGCGCCAAAAGTGGCTGCGTCGGGATTGACGGTTCAGTGTTTTGCGGGAGGAAACCCTGTCAAAACGGCCGGCCAGAGGATCGAAAAGCCTTTGATTATAACAATTCAGGCGAGCTTGGCCAATACCGCCTCGTCGGCCGGGGCCAGACGCCCCGCCTGGCGCGCAGCGTCGATGAGATCTGGGCGGTGGCGGGCCGTGATGGCCAGCCGCTGGTCGCGCCGCCAGCGCTCGATCTGCGCATGGTGCCCGGACATCAGCGCCGCGGGTACCTGCTGCCCCGCCCACTCCTCCGGCCGCGTGTAGTGCGGGCAGTCGAGCAGACCGTCGAGCGCGGGGTTGAAGCTGTCGAGCTGGTGGCTGCCTTCGTCGTTGAGCACGCCGGGTTGCAGGCGGGCGACCGCATCCAGCAAGGCCATGGCGGCTATTTCGCCGCCCGAGAGCACAAAATCCCCCAGACTCATCTGCACATCCACATGTGCGTCGATGAATCGCTGGTCAATGCCTTCATAGCGGCCACACAGCAGCACGGCGCCTGCGCTGGCAGACCAGCGCTCCACAGCAGCATGGTTGAGCGGCGACCCGATGGGTGAAAAGAGCATCAGCGGCGCCCTGCCCTCCTCCGGCTCGGCCCGCTCCGCTCGGATGGCCGCGAGGCACCGCTGCAGCGGCTCGGCCATCATCACCATGCCGGGGCCGCCCCCAAAGGGCCGGTCGTCCACGCGGCGGTAGTTGCCTTCGGCATGGTCACGCGGGTTCCACAGGCGCACATCGACCTGGCCGCTGGCATAGGCGCGGCGGGTCACGCCGCTCGCCAGGAAAGGCGCGAACAGCTCAGGGAACAGGGTGATGATGTCAAAGCGCATGGTGCGTGCAGGGCGCAGGAGAGCGGCATCCGCTCAGTAGTCGGGCTGCCAATCGACCGTGATGCGCTTTTCAGGCAGATCCACCTTGTCCACAAAAGCCGAGACAAAAGGAATCATGCGCTCGCGGGCCTTGCCATCTTCCTCATAAGCCAGCACCAGCACGGTCTGGGGGCCGGTGGACATCAGCTCCTGCACCTGCCCCAGCGCCACGCCTTCCCGGTTGACGACCGCGAGGCCGATCAGATCCACCCAGTAGAACTCATCCTCCGAGGTGGACGGAAAACTCGACCGGGGCACAAAAATGCGCGCACCGCGCAGGGCCTCGGCGGCATTGCGGTCATCAACGCCCTGCGCCCAGGCCACCACGGTGTCGGAATGGTCCTTGGCCTGTCGGATGGACAGCACCACCGTGCCCGCAAATGCCTTGGCCCCCCGCTCGGACGGCTGCAGGTACCAGCGCTTGGACGCGAACAGCGCCTCGGGGCTGCTGCTGTGGGACAGCACCTTGAACCAGCCCTTGACGCCCCAGGCATCGGCAATGCGCCCCACTTCAACGGCATCGGGCGGCAGCTCTGCGGGTTCGAGGGTCAGGGGAGTGGTGGCCATGGCGGGGGGATTCCAGAATAGGAAAAGGGCGGGTTCCGCCAGACTAGCCGACGGAACCCGCCCTTTTCAGGGAGCTTTAAGCAGCCTTCTTGGCGGCTTGCTTGATCAGGCGGTCCACCGTGGGGGAGGACTGGGCACCAACGCCCACCCAGTAAGCCAGACGGTCTTGCACGATGCGCAGGCCTTCTTCGGTTTCCTTGGCGGTGGGGTTGTAGAAGCCGATGCGCTCGATGAAGCGGCCGTCACGGCGCACGCGCTTGTCAGCAACGACGATGTTGAAGAAAGGACGGCCCTTGGAGCCGCCGCGGGAGAGTCGAATGACGACCATGATTTATCCTTCGGGTGGTGAACTCCGGCAACATTTGCCGTAAGCCACAGTGTTCGCAACCATATTCGCAACGCTTGAGACACGCGACATGGCCACCCGGCCAGCGACACGCTGCAAAGCCCGCGATTATATCCATTTCCTCCAAAATGCCCACCATCCGTCCCAGTACCGACAGCGATATCTCTGCCATTACCGCCATTTACCAACACCACGTGCTCCACGGCACGGGCACCTTCGAGATCGATCCCCCGTCTGAAGCCGACATGGCGGGCCGCCGCGCCGACGTGCTGGCGCGTGGCCTGCCCTGGCTGGTGGCCGAGCAGGACGGGCAGGTGCTGGGGTTTGCCTACGCCAACTGGTTCAAGCCGCGCCCGGCCTACCGTTTTTCGGCCGAAGACTCGATCTACGTGGCCGACAGCGCCCGTGGCATGGGCCTGGGCCGCCAACTGCTGGCCGAGCTGGCCATGCAGGCCGAAGCCGTGGGCGTGCGCAAGCTGCTGGCCGTGATTGGCGACTCGGCCAACGCGGGCTCCATCGGGGTGCACCGGGCGCTGGGGTTCACTGATGTGGGCATCATGCGCTCAGTGGGCTGGAAGTTTGGCGCCTGGCGCGACATCGTGCTGATGGAGAAGACCCTGGGCGCGGGCGACACCACCTCCCCCGAATGACACGATGCCCCGCATGAAGAACAAGACCCTGGCGGCCTGGCTCGCTTTTCTAGGCGGGCCGCTGGGCCTGCACCGCTTCTACCTGCACGGCATGTGGGACCTGATTGGCTGGCTGCTGCCACTGCCCACGGCACTGGGGGTCTACGGCATCCAGCGTGTGCAGCAGTTTGGTCAGGACGATCACACCAGCTGGATGCTGATCCCGCTGCTGGGCTTCACCATCGCGGGCTGCGCGCTGCAGGCCATCCTGTTTGCCCTGAAGACGCCCGAAGCCTGGAACGCCCGCTACAACCCCCACGCTGCGCCCGACGCCGCGCCCGGCCGCACGGGCTGGATCACCATTGCCGCCATCGTGGCGTCGCTGATGATCGGCACGGCGGTGCTGATGGCTAGCATCGCGTTCAGCTTTCAGCGCTACTTTGAGCACCAGATTGAAGAAGCCCGCAAAATTTCTCAATGAAATTGGGGCCTTGCGCTTGATGGGCAAGCGCAAGAAGCTATAAAAAATATAGCGACTGAGAATTGGCGATCCACCATCCGCTGGCTCCCAGCGGATGGTGGCGGGCCGTCAGAAGATCTGCAGGCTGATCCAGTAAGCCACTGCGGCCACAAACGCGCTGGCCGGGATGGTCAGAATCCACGCCCAGACGATGTTGCCCGCCACGCCCCAGCGCACGGCGCTGGCGCGCTGCGTGGAGCCCACGCCCACGATGGCACCGGTGATGGTGTGGGTGGTGGACACCGGAATGCCCAGCGTGGTCGCCAGGAACAGCGTGAGCGCCCCGCCCGTTTCGGCGCAGAAACCACCCACGGGCTTGAGCTTGGTGATCTTCTGGCCCATGGTCTTGACGATGCGCCAGCCGCCGAACATGGTGCCAAGGCCAATGGCCACGTAGCAGCTCACGATGGTCCAGGTGGGAGGCGAGGCTTCCGTGGCCGAGGTGTAGCCCGTGGCGATCAGCAGCAGCCAGATGATGCCGATGGTCTTTTGCGCATCATTACCACCGTGGCCCAGGCTGTAGGCCCCGGCAGACACCAGTTGCAGGCGGCGGAACCACTTGTCCACCTTGCTCGGGCGCGTGCGCCGGAAGATATGCGCCACCGCCACCATCATGATGGAGCCCAGCATGAAGCCGAGCAGCGGCGAGACGAAGATGAAGGCCACCGTCTTGAGGATGCCGGTGGAGATCAGCGCACCCGCCCCGGCCTTGGCGATCACCGCGCCCACGATGCCACCGATCAGCGCGTGCGACGAGCTGCTGGGGATGCCGTAGTACCAGGTGATCACGTTCCAGGTGATGGCGCCCACCAGGGCGCCAAACACCACATGGGTGTCCACGATGCCGGGCTGCACGATGCCCTTGCCCACCGTGGCCGCCACGCTCAGGTGGAACACGAAAATCGCGATGAAGTTGAAGAACGCCGCGAACAGCACCGCCTGCGCGGGCTTGAGCACGCCGGTGGAGACCACCGTGGCGATCGAATTGGCGGCGTCGTGGAACCCGTTCATGAAGTCGAACAGGAGCGCCAACGCCACGAGCAGAACCACAACCCACAGGGCCGTCTGTATGGTTTCCATGCTGGTCAGCCTGCGGGGTTCAGGAGTTTTCGAGGACGATGCCCTCGATGCAGTTGGCCACGTCCTCGCACTTGTCGGTGATCGTTTCCAGCAACTCATAGATGGCCTTGAGCTTGATCACCTCGCGCACATCGGGCTCTTCGCGGAACAGCTTGCTCATGGCGCTGCGCATCACGCGGTCGGCGTCGGATTCGAGCTTGTCGATTTCCTCGCAGGTCTTGAGCGCGGCCTCGGCCACGGCCGGATCGGCGATCTTGTCGAGCAGCTTCACGGCATCACGCAGGCGCTCGCAGCACTTGAGGCTCAGGTCCGTGAGGCGCGTGATCTCTTCCGTCATGTGGCGCACGTCGTACAGCGCCATGGTCTCAGCCGAGTCCTGGATCAGGTCGGCCACGTCGTCCATGGTGTTGATCAGCGTGTGGATCTGCTCGCGGTCGATGGGGGTGATGAAGGTCTTGTGGATCGCCTTGTTCACCTCGTGGGTCACGCGGTCGGCGGCGCGCTCGGCGTTGTCCACATCCTGGTTGTACTTGTCGCGCAGGTGCGGATCACTGTAATTGGCCACCAGCTGCGAAAAGGCCCGTGCCGCCTCGACGATGCGGTCCGCATGCTGGTTGAACATTTCGAAAAAATTGCCTTCGCGTGGCAACAGCTTGGCAAACAGCATGGGAGAGGCTCCTGGAACGGGATCGAATTTTGAAAAAAGGCAAAGCCATGACAGAACCATGACTTTTTCGTGACCCGGGGAGTTTAACCGTCCACCCCCAACGGGCCGATGCCTGCGCAGCATGCGGTCATGCGCCGGGGCAAGCCCCTGGCGCGCGCGTGCGGCTCAGGCGCCGCGGAAGATGAAGTACACCGCACCGACCAGGCACAGCCCCGCCCAGAGGTAGTCCCACTTGAGCGGCTGGCCCATGTAGAACACCGCAAACGGCACAAACACCCCCAGCGTGATCACCTCCTGCATGATCTTGAGCTGCCCCACATTGAACTGCGTGTAGCCGATGCGGTTGGCAGGCACCTGCAGCAGGTATTCAAACAGTGCGATGCCCCAGCTCACCAGCGCAGCGGTGTACCAGGGCGAAGATGCCAGGCTCTTGAGGTGCCCGTACCAGGCAAAGGTCATGAAGACGTTGCTGGCAATGAGCAGCAACACGGTCTGGAGCGAAACGGGCAGGGATTGGAGGGTGGACATCGACGGCCTCGGCCAGGAGGGGCTGAACAAGGGCTGGATTATGAACAAAAATGGCACTCTGCGCGCGACAGGCAAGCGCTTTAAGCTATAAATTAAATAGCAACATCTGCCTGCCTACCTGCAGAGGCCAAAAAAAAGCACCGCCCGAGGGGGCAGTGCCTTGTTGTCTGCCCCAGTTCCTGCGCCCTTTGGCAGGCGGCAGGCGGGGCACATCGGTGCGAATGGTCCGGGTTACTCGCCCAGGTAGGCAGCACGCACCTTGGGGTCGTTCAGCAGCTGCTGGCCTGGGCCAGTCATGGTGATCAGGCCCGACTCCATCACGTAGCCACGGTCGGCAATGGCCAGCGCACGGCTCGCGTTCTGCTCCACCAGCACGATGGTCACGCCCAGGGCGTACACGTCGCGCACCACCTCGAAGATCTTGTCCACCATGATGGGCGACAGACCCATCGAGGGTTCATCCAGCAGCAGCACCTTGGGCTGGCTCATCAGCGCACGGCCCATGGCCAGCATCTGCTGTTCGCCACCGGACATGGTGCCCGCCAGCTGGTCCTTGCGCTCGCGCAGGCGCGGGAAGATGGTGAACATCTTCTCGATGTCGGCGAGGATGCCCGCCTTGTCCTTGCGGATGTAGGCGCCCATCTGCAGGTTCTCGGTGATGGTCATGCGCGCGAACACGCCGCGGCCTTCCGGCACCATCACGAGGCCTTCCTTGACCAGGTCCCAGGCGCCCTTGCCCTTGATGCTCTTGCCCAGGTACTCGATGTCGCCGTCGTTCATGCCCAGCGTGCCGGTGATGGCCTTCATGGTGGTGGTCTTGCCCGCACCGTTGGAGCCGATCAGCGAGACCAGTTCGCCTTCGCGCACTTCGAAGTCCACGCCCTTGACGGCCTGGATACCGCCGTAGGCCACCTTCAGGCCCTTGACCTGCAGCAGTACCTTGTTGGATTTTTCGGCCATTCTCAATGTCCTCCGGTGCCCAGATAGGCCTCAATCACTTTTTCGTTCTTCTGCACTTCGGCAGGGTTGCCTTCGGCGATCTGCTTGCCGTAGTCGAGCACCGTCACACGGTCGCACAGGCCCATCACCAGCTTCACGTCGTGCTCGATGAGCAGGATGGTGCGGTTGTCGTTGCGGATGCGGTCGATCAGCTCGCGCAGCTGCACTTTCTCGGTGGCGTTCATGCCGGCGGCGGGCTCGTCCAGCGCAATGAGCTGCGGGTCGGTGGCCAGCGCACGGGCAATTTCGAGGCGACGCTGGTCGCCGTACGACAGCGTGCGCGCCTTGTAGTCGGCAAACTTGCCGATACCCACGTAGTCCAGCAGCTCCTGGGCGCGCTTGGCAATCGCGGCTTCTTCTTCCTTGAAGCCCTTGGTGCGCAGCACCGCGCCCAGCAGGCCGGACTTGGTACGGATGTGGCGGCCCACCATCACGTTCTCGAGCGCCGTCATTTCGGCAAACAGGCGGATGTTCTGGAAGGTGCGCGCAATACCGGCCTTGGCCACTTCGTGCACGGCCGTTGGCTCGTAGGGCTTGCCGGCCAGCTCGAAGGTGCCCGCGTCGGGCGTGTACAGGCCGGTGATCACGTTGAAGAACGTGGTCTTGCCTGCGCCGTTGGGGCCGATCAGGCCATAGACCTGGCCGCGCTGGATGGTGATGCCCACGTCGGACAGGGCCTGCAGGCCGCCGAAGCGCTTGGAAATACCGGCGACCTTCAGCACCACTTCATTGGATTTCTCTGTCATTGCTAACTTTCGGTGGTGTTCTGCTTCAGGTCTTCTGCGTCAGGCTCTTGCCGTGCTCAGGCGACGGCCACAAGCCACGAGGGCGCAGCAGCATGATGATGATCATGGCCAGGGCGATCAGCAGCTGGCGCAGGATGGCGGAGTCCAGACGGCCGTCCGTCATGGCCTGCAGCGGGCCGGCCACGTAGCGCAGCACTTCGGGCAGGGCCGACAGCAGCACGGCACCCAGGATCACGCCGGGGATGTGGCCGATACCACCCAGCACCACCATGGCAACGATCATGACCGACTCCATCAGGCTGAAGGACTCGGGCGACACGAAGCCCTGAAAGGCGCCGAACATCGCACCCGACACACCACCAAACGAAGCGCCCATGCCAAAAGCCAGCAGCTTCATGTTGCGGGTGTTGATGCCCATGGCCTTGGCGGCGATTTCGTCTTCACGGATGGCCATCCAGGCGCGGCCGATGCGCGAATCCTGCAGGCGGTAGCAGATCACGATGGAGACCACCACCAGCACCAGGAACAGGTAGTAGTACAGGGTGACGGAGTTGATGTCGAAGCCGAACAGCTCCAGGCGCTTGCCCAGGTCCAGGCCAAAGATCTTGACCGAGTCGATCTGGCCCAGGCCCTTGGGGCCGTTGGTCAGGTTGACGGGGTGGTCCAGGTTGTTCAGGAAGATGCGGATGATTTCGCCGAAGCCCAGCGTCACGATGGCGAGATAGTCCCCGCGCAGCTTGAGCGTGGGCGCCCCGAGCAACGCCCCGAAGAACGCCGCCAGTAACGCCGCCACCGGTATCACGAGCCACAACGAGGTGTGCAACCCGTTGGGGAACATGGCGGCAAACGCCGCAAAGTTGTCCGCGAGGTGCGGCGAGGCCATCAAGGCAAACAGGTAGGCGCCCACGGCGTAGAACGCCACGTAGCCCAGGTCCAGCAGACCGGCATAGCCGACCACGATGTTCAGGCCCAGGGCCAGCAGCACGTACAGCAGGGCCAGATCGGCAATGCGCACCCAGGCGTTGCCGAAGGATTGCAGGATCAGCGGCAGCACCAGCAGCGCAACGGCGCCGATGATCCAGTTGGTTTTGGTGTTCTTCATGGTGTGAGGCTCCTCAGGCGCGATCCGCCACACGCTCACCCAGCAGGCCCGAGGGGCGCAGCGTCAGGATGATGATGAGCACGATGAACGCAAAGATGTCGGTGTAGTGGCTGCCCAGCAGGCCGCCCGTGAGCGTGCCGATGTAGCCAGAGCCGATGGCTTCGATGAGGCCCAGCAAAATGCCGCCCACCACCGCGCCGGCCAGGTTGCCGATGCCGCCGAACACGGCCGCCGTGAAGGCCTTGAGGCCCGGCAGGAAGCCCATGGTGTGCTGCGCCGTGCCGTAGTTGGAGGCGTACATCATGCCGGCGATGGCCGCCAGGACGGCGCCGATGATGAAGGTGGCCGAGATCACCATGTCGGGCTTCACACCCATGAGGGACGCCACGCGGGGGTTCTCTGCGGTGGCGCGCATGGCACGGCCGAGGTTGGTGTGGTTGACCAGATAGACCAGCGAGGCCAGGGCCACGGCCGTCACACCCAGGATCAGGATCTGCGTGGGGGTGATGAAAGCGCCACCGATCTGGAAAGGCGAGCTGGGCAGCAGCGTGGGATACGGCTTGTA
This sequence comes from Acidovorax sp. GW101-11A03, assembly GCF_059424825.1. Lineage (NCBI taxonomy): Bacteria > Pseudomonadati > Pseudomonadota > Betaproteobacteria > Burkholderiales > Comamonadaceae > Acidovorax > Acidovorax sp. GW101-11A03. The sequence goes on from NZ_JBWKZU010000007.1 coordinate 55,436, forward strand.
GTTGGGCTTCCAGATGATCATCGCCAGCGTCTGCAGCAGGATCGACATGCCGATGGCGGTGATCAGGGGCGCCAGCCGCGGGCTGTTGCGCAGCGGCTTATAGGCAATTTTCTCGATCGTGAAGTTCAAGGTGGCAGCGACCACACACGCAATGATGGTGGCCAGCAGCAGGATCATCCAGCCCGGCGCGCCCGGCATGGCGGCCTGCATCATTCCAATACAGCTCCAGCTGGTCAGGGCGCCGATCATGAGCACCTCGCCGTGGGCAAAATTGATGAGTTGAATAATGCCGTACACCATGGTGTAGCCCAAGGCTATCAAGGCGTACATGCTGCCGAGTACCAGACCGTTGATGATCTGTTGCAGCAAAATGTCCATAAGAGAAGTCCTTCGTTTGTGACGCACCCACCGCTCAGGCACCGGAATCGGTACAGCCTTGTGGGCCCGACTGCCATCTAGCAAAAAACCCGCCAGGAGTACTACTGTGCGGGTTTGTGGACGGGATTGTAGCGAGTAGTCCTCTCCGTCCCCATCCGCGCCGGGCGGGGTTTTCCCTCGGGTTTTCGTCCCATCAGCGCGCCACGCACTGTATAAGGAAAAATGATCCACGCAGGATCATTGATGTGCAAACTTATTACCTACAGTATGCAGAATCAGCATAACGCGGCAAATGGGATCACAAGACGCTCTCTCTGAACCCCTGCTTTATTCGCCTTCGCCGGGGTCTGTACCCGCACCTGCCGACACGTTGCGCGCACGCAGTTCACGCAATTTCTGTGCAATCTTGATTTCGAGCCCACGCTCCACCGGCTGGTAGAAACCGGGCTCCGGCATGCCCTCGGGCAGGTAGTTTTCGCCTGCGGCAAAGCCACCCTCCTCGTCGTGCGCGTAGCGGTAGCCCTTGCCGTAGTCGAGCTGCTTCATGAGCTGTGTTGGTGCGTTGCGCAGGTGCATGGGCACGGGCCGGGTGCCATCCTGCTTCACCCACGCGCGCGCCGCGTTGTAGGCCTTGTAGACCGCGTTGGATTTGGGCGCCACGGCCAGGTACACCACACACTCGGCCAGCGCCAGCTCGCCCTCGGGGCTGCCCAGGCGCTCGTAGACCTCGCTCGCGTCCAGCGCCAGGCGCAGGGCGCGCGGGTCGGCCAGGCCAATGTCCTCGCTGGCCATGCGCACCAGGCGGCGGGCCATGTAGCGCGGGTCGGCACCGCCGTCCAGCATGCGCACCAGCCAGTATAGCGCGGCATCGGGGTCGGAGCCGCGCACGGACTTGTGCAGCGCGCTGATGGTGTCGTAGAACTGCTCGCCGCCCTTGTCATAGCGGCGCATGCGCTCGCCCAGCACCTTGAGGAGCCACACGTCGGTGATCTCGGCAAGCTTTTCCTGCGCGGCCGCCATGGCCAGCGTTTCCAGTGTGTTGAGCAGGCGGCGCGCGTCGCCATCGGCATAGGCCACCAAGCGGTCAATTGCTACGTTTTCAATAGCTGGCAGCGCTTGTTCCGCCTGCGCCAGGGCCACAATTTTCTTCAAATCCTCTTCGGACAAGGGCTGCAACACATAGACCGCCGCACGCGACAGCAGCGCGGAGTTGACCTCAAACGAAGGGTTCTCGGTCGTGGCACCGATGAAGGTGAACAGGCCCGACTCGACATGGGGCAGAAAGGCGTCCTGCTGGCTTTTGTTGAAGCGGTGCACCTCGTCCACAAACACGATCGTGCGCTGCTGCATCAGCCCGTCGCGCGCGGCCTGGGCCTGCTCCACGGCCTCGCGGATGTCCTTGACCCCGCCCAGCACGGCGCTGATGCTGATGAACTGGGCATCAAAGGCATCGGCCATGAGCCGCGCAATGGTGGTCTTGCCCACGCCCGGCGGGCCCCACAGGATGCAGCTGTGCGGGCGACCTGATTCAAACGCGAGCCTGAGCGGCATGCCCGGACCCAGCACATGCTGCTGGCCAATCACCTCGCCCAACGTGCGGGGCCGCAGGCGCTCGGCCAGGGGCTGGTGGGTGGAGGCCTGCGCCGCTGGGGAGGTGGAGGCACTGCGTGTGGCCATGGTGGAGTCGGTCCTGTCTACATCACGCTTATCGAGCAAAAGTGCTCTTTGCGCCTGACCAGCATGCGCTGGAAGCTATATTATTTATAGCAAATCACTGCTTCACCACATCCGCCCCGGCAGGCGGCTTGAACTGGAAGCTGCTGGCGGGCAGCGCTGCATTGGCCTGCATGCCGGTAAAGCGGATCAGCGAGCGCTGGCCAAAGCTGTCCAGGATGTCGAGCGCCGCCAGCTGTTCGCCCGCAAAACCCACGCGCACGCTCTTGAGCTGGCCGTCCTTGGCCTTGGGGCTGGCCAACACCCACTGCAGGCCATCGGCATCGGGGGCGGCCTCCAGCGTGAATTCGGCCTTGAGCGCCGACAGATCGGGCGCCGACGCCAGCAGCGCAGCGGGCGTACTGCCCAGCGCCTGCGACTGAGAGCGCTGCGTGACCTGATTCAAATCCACGTCATACAACCACAGCGTCTGGCCATCGGCCACGATGGTTTGCTCGAACGGCTTTTTGTAGACAAACTTGAAGCGCCCGGGACGCTGGAACTCGAAGCTGCCGCTCGACTGTTTGGTGCGCGCAGCCTGCCCTTCTTTCGGGGGCGAGGTCACGGTCTGGGTGAAATCCGCCTTGCCCGTCTGCGTGCCCTTCATGAAGGATTCCAGGCTTTTCAGGCCGTCAGCGCTTGCTGCGCTTGCCGCAGCAGCTATCAAAATTGCAGTGGCGATCTTTTTCAACAGAAACTCCTGTGGGGTGCGGGCCGGGCGCGCAGCCCGGTCCATCATTCGCTGCGGTTAGGCACCAGCACTTCGCGCTGGCCGCTGGCGGTGAGGCCGCTGACCAAGCCAGCTTTCTCCATGTCTTCCAGCAGCCGCGCCGAGCGGTTGTAGCCAATGCGCAGCTTGCGCTGCACGTACGAGATGCTCGCCTTGCGGTCCTTGAGCACCACTTCGACGGCCTGGTCGTACATGGGGTCCTTCTCGCCCCCTTCGCCACCGCCGCCGTCCCCTGACAGATCACCGTCGCCATCCACAGTTCCGCCTTCGAGCACACCCTCTATGTAGTCCGGCTCCCCTTGTTCCTTGAGGTAACTGACGACACGGTGCACTTCTTCGTCCGACACAAAGGCGCCATGCACCCGGATCGGCAGGCCGGTGCCGCTGGCCATGTAGAGCATGTCGCCCATGCCCAGCAGGGCTTCGGCGCCCATCTGGTCGAGGATGGTGCGGCTGTCGATCTTGGAGCCCACCGAGAACGCGATGCGGGTGGGAATGTTGGCCTTGATCAGGCCGGTGATCACGTCCACGCTGGGGCGCTGGGTGGCCAGAATCAAGTGGATACCTGCCGCGCGCGCCTTCTGCGCCAGGCGGGCGATGAGTTCTTCGATCTTCTTGCCCACCACCATCATCAGGTCGGCCAGCTCGTCGATGATGACCACGATGTGCGGCAGGCGCTGCAGCGGCTCGGGCTCTTCGGGTGTGAGGCTGAAGGGGTTGTAAATGAACTCCTCCTTGGCCTTGGCTTCGTCGATCTTGGTGTTGTAGCCCGCGAGGTTGCGCACACCCAGCTTGGACATGAGCTTGTAGCGGCGCTCCATCTCGGCCACACACCAGTTCAGACCATGCGCCGCCTGCTTCATGTCGGTGACCACGGGCGCCAGCAGGTGCGGAATGCCTTCGTACACCGACATTTCCAGCATCTTGGGGTCGATCATCAACAGGCGCACATCGCGCGCCTCGGCCTTGTACAAGAGCGACAGGATCATCGCGTTGATGCCCACCGACTTGCCCGAGCCCGTGGTACCCGCCACCAGCACATGAGGCATCTTGGCGAGGTCGGCCACCACCGGGTTGCCCACGATGTCCTTGCCCAGGCCCATGGTAAGCATGCTCTTGGCCTCGTGGTAGACCTGCGAGCCGAGGATTTCTGACAGGCGGATGGACTGCCGCTTGGCGTTGGGCAGCTCCAGCGCCATGAAGTTCTTGCCGGGGATGGTCTCCACCACGCGAATCGACACCAGGCTCAGCGAACGCGCCAGGTCCTTGGCCAGGCCCACGATCTGCGATCCCTTCACGCCGGTGGCGGGCTCGATCTCGTAGCGCGTAATCACCGGGCCGGGCATGGCCGCGACCACGCGCACTTCCACGCCAAAGTCCTTGAGTTTTTTCTCGATGAGGCGGCTGGTCATCTCCAGCGTCTCGGGCGCCACGGTTTCCTGGCGCTGCTGCGGGCCATCGAGCAGGTCCACCAGGGGCAGCTTGCTGTCAGGCATCTCGGTGAACAGGGGCTTTTGCCGCTCTTTCACCACACGCGTGCTTTGGGGCACCTCCACCAGCACGGGTTCGATGATCTGAATGGGTTCGGGGTGGTGCACCTCGCTCTCGGTGCGCTCTTCCAGCACCACTACTTCGCGCTCGCGTGCGGCCTTGCGGCCCACGGCCACATCCTTGGCCACCTCGCGTTTTGCCAGGCGAGATTGCACCAGCGCATCGATGCGCGCCCCCAGAAACTCCGCCACATGGCCCCACGAAAAGCGGAACACCAGCGCCGCGCCCAGCACGGCCAGCACAATGGCCAGCAGCCCCGAGCCGGTGAAACCCAGCCATTTCACGCTGGCGGGCCCCGTGAGGTACCCCAGCACACCACCGGCATGGCCCGGCAGGAGAGATTCAAAACGGTACAGCCGCGACCACTCCAGGGCCGTGCTGGCACACATCAACACCACCAGGCCCAGCCAGAACGTGGCCCGGCGCACCAGCGGGCTGGCCGCCCCGGCCACTGCTTCGCCCCCGCGCATCCAGCGCGCCAGCGAAGACAACCAGGCGCGCACACCCGCCGCCACACACAGCCACACCGAAAAGCCCATCGCAAAATAACTGCCGTCAGCCAGCCAGGCCCCCAGCCGACCCGCCCAATTGGCCACCGCGCGCGCATCCCGCGCGCCCGAGGTGGACCAGGCCGCGTCCTGGGCCGAATAGCTGACCAGCGCCAGCAGCCAGAAAACCAGGGCCAGCAGGCCCACCAGCAGGCCAATCTCATGGCCAAAACGGGCCGCGCCCGTGCGGGGCGGCGACTTGGCCGCCGCCGATGCATTCAAGGTATTGAGGGAATAGGTCATAAGCGTGCCGGGCGAGCTTACCCCAAGCATCCCAGGACCGTGGGCTTGCCCCGCCGCAGGGCGGTAAACGTCAGCCCAGCGCGTTCAGCCGGTCCCGCAGCAGCGTGGCGCCGCTCGGGAGCACTTCGATGAAGCCCCGCTCTTCCAGGTCCTTCATCACGCGGCTGACCATCTCGCGCGAGGCGCCCACCATCTTGGCCAGGTCCTGGCGCGATATCTTGTCCTTGATCACCTGCTGGCCCTGGGCATCGGGCACGGCAAAGTCCAGCAGGGCATGGGCCACACGGCCGTACACATCCAGTAACGCCAGTGACTCAATCTTGCGATCGGCATGGCGCAGGCGCTTGACCAGACCACGCATCACCACCAGCGACATGGAGGCGTTCTCGGTCAGGCAACGGGCGAACTCGGTGCGGCCCAGCATCAGCACGTCGGTCTGCACCTCGGCCCGCACCGTGGCCGAGTGGGGTTCGTTGTCGATGATGCTCATCTCGCCCAGGTAGTCGCCCTGCGCCAGGGTCGCCAGGATCACTTCGCGCCCCCGGCTGTCCGAGGTCATCACCCGGGCCCGGCCCGTGAGGAGGATGAAAAGGGCATTGGATTTCTGCCCCTGTTCCACCAGGGCCTCGCCACGCTTGAAACGGCGCTTGATCACCGCGCCGCTGATCACCTCGGCCTGCGCCACCGTCAGCAGCGAGAACAAGGGCACCCGGCGCAGCAGGTCCAGGTTGGACAACATCGTGGACATGCAGACATCTCCTTTCAGGGGTGCGGCTCAACCGGCGCCGCAACGGGTTATCAATCGCTTCTTACAATCGCCGTGATTGAAAAACGGGCTGCGTGCAGCCGCATCCGCCGGTTGATACTCGGCGGCTCAACCCCCAGCTTTTCCAACAGCGCCCCGTGTAGCGGGCGCAAAACACAGGCTTTTACCATGTCCACCACCCAACACGCGAAAGTTCTGATTCTCGGCTCGGGCCCTGCGGGCTACACAGCGGCCGTCTATGCCGCCCGCGCCAACCTGAACCCGGTGCTCATCACCGGCATGGCCCAGGGCGGCCAGCTGATGACCACGACCGAGGTGGACAACTGGCCTGCCGACGTGCACGGCGTGCAGGGCCCCGACCTCATGCAGCGCTTTCTGGAGCACGCCGAGCGCTTCAAGACGCAAATCGTCTTCGACCACATCAACAAGGTCGATTTCAGCAAGCGCCCCTTTACCCTCACCGGCGACAGCGGCACCTACACCTGTGACGCGCTGATCCTGGCAACGGGCGCATCGGCCAAATACCTGGGCCTGCCTTCGGAAGAGGCTTTCATGGGCAAGGGCGTGTCGGGCTGCGCCACCTGCGACGGTTTCTTCTATCGCGAGCAGGACGTGTGCGTGGTCGGCGGTGGCAACACCGCCGTGGAAGAAGCTCTTTACCTGTCGAACATTGCCCGCAAGGTCACGCTGGTGCACCGCCGCGACAAGTTCAAGGCCGAGCCCATCCTGGTGGACAAGCTGCATGAGAAGGTCGCTGCGGGCAAGATCGAGCTCAAGCTGTTCAACACGCTGGACGAAGTGCTGGGCGACAACACTGGGGTGACCGGTATCCGCATCAAGAGCACCAAGGATGGCAGCACGGAAGACATCAAGCTGCAAGGCTGCTTCATCGCCATCGGCCATGCCCCCAACACCGAGATCTTCCAGGGCCAGCTGGAGATGGAGAACGGCTACATCATCACCCAGGGCGGACTCAAGGGTTTTGCCACCCAGACCAGCGTGCCCGGCGTGTTTGCCGCTGGCGATGTGCAGGATCATGTGTACCGCCAGGCCATCACCAGCGCAGGCACGGGCTGCATGGCCGCGCTGGACGCGCAGCGCTTCCTCGAACAAGAAGCTTGATCAAAAACTGGGCAACAGGCTATAATCTGTGGCTTTGCTGAATTCGGCCCGTTTTTTGCGGCACCTGAAACCAAGCAAATCGGGTTACCGCCACCCTTTCTGGCGAGGTGAGGCCGCAAGCCAACCCGGGAAATTGATCCCGGGGCCCAGCAAACGGCCGTTAAAAGTATCGGAGTGTCCTCATGGCACGCGTCTGCGACGTAACGGGCAAGAAGCCCATGACCGGGAACAATGTTTCCCACGCCAATAACAAAACCAAGCGCCGGTTCCTGCCGAACCTGCAATACCGCCGTTTCTGGGTCGAGAGCGAAAACCGCTGGGTTCGCCTGCGTGTTTCGAGCGCTGCCCTGCGTTTGATCGACAAGAACGGTATCGACTCGGTGCTCGCAGACCTGCGTGCCCGTGGCCAGGCTTAAGGAGTAGCACCATGGCAAGCAAAGGCGGACGCGACAAGATCAAGCTGGTGTCCTCGGCGGACACCGGTCACTTCTACACCACCACCAAGAACAAGAAGACGATGCCTGAAAAGATGTCGATCATGAAGTTCGACCCCAAGGCTCGCAAACACGTCGAGTACAAGGAAGCCAAGCTGAAGTAATTCGGCACCGCTCCCCGAAAAAACCGCCCTTCCAGGGCGGTTTTTTTATGCCTGCGGCACAACGGACCGCCAAAAGGCGGACGACCTCAGCGGCCTCAGGCCACCTTGCGCGGCACAGGCAGCTCCGCCATCTGGGCAGCCAGCAAGCCACCCAGGGTGCGGTAGCCCGCCTCCACCTCGGCGGTGAACGGCATGCCGCAGCTCAGCCGCAGAAAATGCTCATACCGCCCCGTGTTGGAGAACATGGGGCCCGGGGCCACACGGATGCCGTTCTCCAACGCTTCGTCGTACAAGCGTGTCGAGGAAATGCCGACAGGCAGCTCCAGCCACAGGCTCAACCCACCCGGCGGCAAGCTCAGGCGCGTGCCCGCGGGGAAGTAGCGCGCCACGGCCCGCGCCGCCTGTTCGCGCTGGATGCGCAGTTGCGCCCGCATGCGGCGCATGTGGCGCTCGTAGGCTGGGGAATCCACGCTGCGCGCGGCCAGCAACTGCGACCAGGTCTGCATGTTGCGCGTGCGCGCGAACTTGATCATCTGCACCCGCGCCTGCCAGCGGCCGGCACTCATCCAACCCTGGCGCAGGCCAGGCGCAAAGCTCTTGCTGAGCGATGCACAGTAAATCACCTGGCCCGCATCGCCCGGGCGGTCCCAGGCCTTGGCGGGGCGCAGCACGCGGGGAGACTCCACAAACTCCCGGTAGATATCGTCCTCGATGAGCGCCAGCCCATGCTCCACACACAGGGCCACCAGGCGTTCCTTGTGGGCGTCGGGCATGACGCTACCCAGGGGCATCTGCAGGTGGGGCACCACCACCACGCCCTTGAGCCGGGGCTCATTGCGCGCGGCCAGCTCCAGCGCCTCCAGCGACATGCCGGTGTGTGGACTGCTCGGAATCTCCAGCGCGCGCAGCCCCCGCACCTCGATGGCCTGCAGGATGCCAAAAAACGTGGGCGATTCCACGGCAATCACATCGCCCGGCTCGGCCACCGCATCCAGTGCGAGGTTCACAGCTTCAGAGTTGCCGTGCGTCGCGCCAATGTCGGCAGGCGCCACACACACGCCAAAGGTGAGCGCGTGGCGCGCCATGGCCTGCTGGAACTCCGGGTGCGTGGTCGGCGCCGAGGGGCCATACACCAGGATATCGGGCTGCTCCCGCAGCAGGCCATGGGCCAGCCGGTTGAGCGCGGCCGCATCAAACAGGCTGGGCGCAGGCATGGCGCTGCCCAGGTCCAGCGGCAAAGGGCCAGCCCGGCGCGCCTTCTCCAGAAAGCCTGAAATACGCTCGTTGATGCCAGCGAAGACACGCGGATCCTGGGCCAGGGGCTCATGCAGGTCGGGCTCGCGCGCCCCGGGCAGCGCCACGCCACCCAGATCCCGCACAAAGTAACCCACCCGTTCCCGGGCCTCCACACACCCCTGGGATTCAAGCTGGCGCAGCACCTGGAGCGCCGTCGTCAGGCTCACCTGGTGCCGCTGGCACAGCTCGCGCACCGAAGGCATGCGCATGCCGGGTGTGAGGCTGCCTGCGGCGATCGCTTGCTCGTACAAGGCCGCCAGCTGGCGGTAGATCGGGACTCCCCGGGGCTCGGAGGAATGTGACATGGCGTGGTGCGCAGCCGTGGGACGGGCTCGGCAGCGGCTCCGTGCATCGTGCCTGAACACCGCTGGCGGGTACAGATACAGGAAAGGGGATCAAGGACCATAACAGCATTCAAGAAATCAACACTGTTCTACCCTTCCGCGCCGGTGCGTGTACCTGTTGAACCGAAGCGGCTTTTCCTACGCTAAGGCCCTCACTGCAGCCTTTCCTTTGTTCACCCGGAGCCCCTGCACCATGTCCCTGCACACCAGCACGCCCCCCTTCACCCAGCATCTCACCCCCGGCCAGGGGATCTGGATTTGCCTGGCCCCTGGCAGCACACTGCGCACCACGCGGGGTGATGTGGCTGTCCACTGGCCCCCTCAAGCCTGCGGACAAGGATTGCAGACACCACCTCCCACCTGGCTGGAGGCCGGGCAGCATCTGCCGTGGAACGGGCAGGCGCAGGCCGTCTGGCTTCGGCTGCACAACCCCCGGCAACGCCCCGCCGAAATCCAGCTCACGGAAGCCGCACCTGCGCCAGGGCTATGGCAGCAGATCTGGCGCGGGCTGCGCACCACCCTCCAAAGCCCCCGGAAAGCCGCCAAGGGCTCAGGCCATGGCGGCGCCTTGCACGCTGCGCGGTAAACAAGAACCCAAAAATGAAAAGGCCTTGCCAAGCGGCAAGGCCTTTGTGTGGTCAGGGCAAACCGCTTCAGGCTTGCGCCGCCCGCAGCCGCAGCGAGAACTCGCGCAGTGCGGAAATCCCGCTTTCTTCCGCCCGGCGGCACCAGGCTTGCAGGTCGGCCGTGAGCTGCTCACGCGATTGCGAGGTGTTCAGCCACAGCTGGCGCAGTTCTTCGCGCATGGTCACCATCTTGTCGAGCGCAGGGTGCGCCGCGCGGGCTTGTGCCAGTTGTGGCAGCGCGATGGCCGGGATTTTTTCGGCATCGCGGGGCAGCCAGCGCTTGGCAGCCTTCAGCACCGAGACATCCGCCTGGCGTGCCTTGAGCGCAGCAATCTCTTCCTTGCACGCCTGGCGTACCCCTCGGGCATAACCGGCCATGACCTCATAGCGGTTGGCGATCAAGGCCTCCAGGGTTTTCTCATCGGCCACGGCTTTCACATCACCCAGCTGCAGCTTGGGCGGCACCTTCTTGACCGTGGCCCAGCCCACCTTTTTCATCAGGCTGATGTAGACCCAGCCAATATCGAACTCATAGGGCTTGACCGAAAACTTGGCCGACGTGGGGTAGGTGTGGTGGTTGTTGTGCAGTTCTTCACCGCCAATGATGACGCCCCAGGGCGAGAGGTTGGTGCTGGCGTCCTGCGCCTCGAAGTTGCGGTAGCCCCAGTAGTGGCCCACACCGTTGACCACACCGGCTGCCCAGAACGGAATCCAGAGCATCTGCACCGCCCACACAGCGGCACCGATGGCGCCGAACAGGGCCAGATCGAGCACCAGCATCAGGCCCACGCCCTGCCAGCCGAAGCGGGTGTACACATTGCGCTCCATCCAGTCATCCGGTGTGCCATGACCGAACTTCTTGATGGTTTCCATGTTCTTGGACTCGGCGCGGTACAGCTCGGCACCACGCCACATCACGGTATCCAGGCCACGCGTCTGCGGGCTGTGGGGGTCGTCCACGGTTTCGCACTTGGCGTGGTGCTTGCGGTGGATGGCCACCCATTCCTTGGTGACCATGCCCGTGCCGATCCACAGCCAGAAGCGGAAGAAGTGCGAAGGAATGGCGTGCAGGTCGAGCGCGCGGTGCGCCTGAGCGCGGTGCAGAAAAATCGTGACCGCCGCAATGGTGATGTGGGTCGTCGCCAGGGTGTACAGCACGATTTTCCACCAGGCCAGGTTCCACAACCCATGGCCCAGCCAGTCAATGGCAGCGTTCAGCACAGCCCAATCGGGTAACAGCATATTCAACAAAAGCCTTACTACAAAGAGCCCGCTCACCAGCGAAGCAGGTCACCCATTTTAAAGTGACACCCCTTTGAAAAACCGGGGACATCCATAGGATTTACGCTGATTTAGAGGGCATTCTCAGCGCATCTGTCGCCAACTGGTCATATCCCCAAGTTGGTGCAGGCAAGGCATCCCTCAGCGCTTGCGGGTCCAGACGGCTGCGAAGAAACCGTCGGTCTGGTGCAAATGGGGCCACAGGCGCAGATAACCACTGCCGGATGCGCCTCCACTGCACAGCCCCTGGGCACCTTCAACCTTGAGCTGCGCCAGCAGCTCACCCGCATCGACCAGCTCAAAATCCGGGTGCGCGGCGCTGAAGGCTTCGGCGATCGCCTCGTTCTCCTCGGGCAGTATGCTGCAGGTGGCGTACACCAGCCGCCCACCCGGCTTGAGCAGGCGTGCCGCACTGGCCAGTATCGAGGTCTGCTTGGCGGTCAGTTCCTCCACCGCCTTGGGGCTTTGGCGCCACTTGAGGTCGGGGTTGCGGCGCAGGGTGCCCAGGCCGGAGCACGGCGCATCCACCAGCACGCGGTCGATCTTGCCCGCCAGGCGCTTGACGCGCTCGTCGCGCTCGTGCGCGATCGCGGCCGGGTGCACATTTGAGAGGCCACTGCGCGCCAAGCGGGGCTTGAGCGCGTCCAGCCGGTGGCCCGACACGTCAAAGGCATACAGCCGCCCCGTATTGCGCATGCTGGCGCCAATGGCCAGCGTCTTGCCACCTGCACCAGCGCAAAAATCCACCACCATCTCGCCCCGTTTGGCATCGAGCAGCAGGGCCAGCAGCTGCGAGCCTTCGTCCTGCACCTCGATGGCCCCGCGCGTGAACGCATCCAGCTTGGTCAATGCGGGCTTGTCGTCAATGCGCAGGCCCCAGGGCGAATACGGCGTGGGCTGGGCCTTGATGCCGGCCTTGGCCAGCTCTTTTTGCACATCGGCGCGCTTGTCCTTGAGCGCATTGACGCGCAGGTCCAGCGGCGCGCTCTGGGCCAGGCTACCCACCAAGGGCCAAAAGCCAGCGCCCAGCTGGTCCTTGAGGGGCTTGACCAGCCATTCGGGCAGGTTGTGGCGGTGGCGCTCCATCAGGTCGTCCACCGTCACGGCATCGCACTGGTCCAGCCAGTTCTTTTCCTGCTCGGTCAGCGCTGCCTTGAGGAAATCGCGCGGCCCATGAAAGCCCAGGATGGCCAGGCGCCGCTCCTTGGGGCCCGAGCCCGAGGGCGCCATGTGGTCAAACAGCAGCTTCTTGCGCAGCACGGTGTAGACCGTTTCGGCCAGCGTTGCGCGCTCGCGGGGCCCCAGGCCCCGGTTGTCACGGAAAAAACGCGACACCACCGCATCGGCGGGGTGTTCAAACGTGAGGGTGAGCCTGACCAGTTCGGCGCAGGCGTCGAGAAGAACTTTGGGATGCATCCCCCGATTGTCCCATTCCCCGCCGTGTTGGCTGCCTCCGACGTCCCGGCCCAGTGCCCGGCAAGGAGGGAGATGACAACGCTGCTGTGTGCGGGGCTTCTACGTCAACGGGTGTAGATGGGCTCGAACGCCGAGCGCTGGATCTCCTGCAGCGTCGGCGATTCGCCTGCCCACAGCACCAGTGCGGGGCCGGGCAGGCTCAGGTTGCGTTCCAGCGCACGGCACAGGTGGTAGCGGCTTTCGTCGTCCATGCCCGGCAGTTCCACAAACACCAGGTAGGCCCTGCGCTGTGGGTGTTCGCGCAGGTTCTTGCGCACCAGCCAGCAGCGGGCCAGGGGGGCGCAGCGGGCCAGTTCCGACTGCAGTTCGGCCAGCTCGAAAGAACTCAGGTCATTGCGCGTGGTCTGGCTGAAGAACGAGGTGCCCGACAGCTCCTCCCAGGCACGCTCTTCCGACTCCTGGGCGCGTTCCAGGCGCTTGCGCCACTGCTTGAAGGCGGCGGCGTCGTGGTCCAGTCCCAGGCGTGGGGTTTCCAGCTCGGCCAGCGCCGTGCGTGCGGCCCAATAGCGGTCACTGCTGCCGGCTTCCCACACCCGGTTCAACAGCTGCAGCTTGGCTTCGCGGTCGCCTTCGGGCAGGCAAGGCACCAGCCCGCGCAGCGCGGCCGGGTAATCGGTGCTGCGCTCCAGCGCCAGTTCGTACAGAGCACGCACATCGGCATGCGGGTCCAGGTGGCGCTTCAGGCGCGCCAGCTCCACCAGATCAGCGGCACTGCTCTGCGCCGTGGAGGCACCCAGTGCCTCGGCGCGGGCACGCACGCGCCCCAGCCAGGCGTGGTGTTGCTTCCACTCGGTGGCGTTGTCGCGGCACCATTGCTTGTCGAAATGGGTCACCCAGCGTTTGGCATCGGGGCCCAGCAGGGCCAGGGCATTGCCGCGCGACCAGTCCGGCACGGTGGGCGTCGCATCCAGCGCCTCGATGCGGTCGCGCAGGCCGGGGTGGGTGTCGTCCACGCTGCTCAGGCGCTTGAGGGCCTGGCGCAACGCATCGTTGGCAAACACGGCGTCGGGGGCCTTGGCCAGCTGGCGGCGCATGCTGCGGTAGGGGCCCACCGGCACCGGGTTGTCGGCCGCCACACACCAGTGGTTGCCCCAGAACTCCGCCTGCAGCCAGGCGCCCCGGATCTCGATCTCGGCCAGGGCAGCGGCTGTCACATCGCGGCCCAGCAGCTTGCCCGCAATGCGGTCGGCCTCGTATTCGTCCTGGCGGGCCAACGCAAAGGTCTTGGCAGAAAAGCGCGGAAAGTACCAGCGCATGAAGGCCTGGGTGGCAGCCGCCACCGGGCCTTCGTCGTCCGCCAGGCTGTGGTTCAGGCGCATCCACGACAGGCGCGTGCGGTAGATCCAGGCGGCAAACCGGCCGTGGTCGCCGCGCAGGTGCCCATATTCATGGGCCAGCACGGCCAGGAAACGCGGCCGGTCCAGCGCCATCAACAGGGGCAGGCCGATGCTCAGGTGGTTGACGGCGCCGCCCAGCAGGCCAAAACGCGGCAGTTGCTGGATGCTGGCGTTGAATTCGTCGGTGAGCGTGACCTTGTGGATGGGCGGCCCCTTGATCTTGCGGCGGATGCGCGCCAGAGCCTCGAACAGGTCAGGAGCGTCCAGCGCCGTGACCTCCACCCCGGCAGGCTCATCAAACCGCACCCACAGGGCCCGCAGGCTGACCCAGAGCAGCCCACCCGCCCCGAGCAGCGCCCAAACCAACGCCAAACGAAAGCGGCCGTGCAGCAGCTGCGGCACCACCCACATCAAAATACCCACGGCCAACGCCAGGCACCCCAGCACCCATGCGTAGCCCAGCGCCGCAAACGCCGCCACACTGCGGCGGTACGCTCGGCTGTTGTCGGCACTGGCATGCTCACTCATGCGCACCAGATGCACAAAATCTGCCTGATCCACGGACGTCCCTCACTCTTGCTTGATTTTTATCAGCCGCCATCCTAACCACTTGAGCCCCCGCCCCACCACCATGACCGACGACGACCTGCCCGCACTCATCCGCACGCCCCCGGGGCTGTACCGCCATTACAAAGGCATGCTTTACGAGGTGATCGACACCGTGCGCCACAGCGAGACGCTGGAGCCCATGACGCTGTACCGCGCGCTGTATGGCCAGCGCGGCCTGTGGGTGCGCCCCGCCGCCATGTTTGAAGAGCAGGTGCTCATCGATGGCGTGCTGCGGCCCCGTTTTGAGAAATGCGACGACGCCGCCGAAGCGGGCTGAGACCAGCCCTCTTCAAGCCGCCTTGCGCGGAAAGGTGGCCGCCGCCACCAGCCCGCCACCTGCGGCATTGCGCAACACCAGCTGCCCGCCATGGCGGCGCGCAATATCGCTGGCAATGGTGAGCCCCAGCCCCGCTCCGCCGCTCTGGCGGTTGCGCGAGGCCTCGACGCGGTAGAACGGCTCCATGACGCGCTCCAGTTCCTCCGGCGGCAAACCGGGGCCATGGTCGCGCACCTCGACGGTCAGCGCGTCGGCCGCATCGTGCAGCGTGATCTCCGCACTGCCGCCGTAGCGGATCGCGTTGCCCACCAGGTTGTCCAGGCAGCGCCGCAGCGCCACGGCCTGTGCACGCAGCGGGGCCGACTGCCCGGCCACCGAGACCCGGTGGCCCAGGGCCAGCTGGTCATCGGCCAGGCTGTCGGCCAGCGCCCGCACATCCAGCAGCGCCCAGGCCTCGGCGCCCGCCACGCCGCGCAGGTAGTCCAGCGTGGAGGTGATCATGGCGTCCATCTCGGCAATGTCGCGGCGAAACAGCTGCTGCGCACGGGCATCGCCCAGGCTTTCGGTGCGCAGGCGCAGCCGGGTCAGCGGTGTGCGCAGGTCGTGCGACACCGCCGCCACAAACCGGTCGCGCTCGGCCAGTTGCTGGCGGATGCGCGCCTGCATCTGGTTGAACACCCGGCTGGCGTCGCGGCACTCCAGCGTGCCGTCCTCGGGCAGCGGGGGGCGGTTGATGTCGCGGCCCAGCTGCTGCGCGGCCGTGGCCAGCCGGTGCATGGGGCGCGACAGCCAGCGTGCCGCCCACCAGGCCACGGCCACCAGCGCGGCCAGGCGCACGCCGATGTCGAGCAGCAGGCCTAGCTGCAGCGACGGCGGCGCATTCCAGAAACCGGGCCGTTCGCCATGGGGCGGCTGGCCCGGGGGTGGCAGGGGGCGTCCCTCGGCCACACCCCAATGCGGCGGCGGGCCGGGCGGGCCCGGCGGGCGTTCGGGGTGCGCTGGGCGCAGTTCAAACATGAGCGTGAGCGCCAGCACATGGCTCGCGATCACCGCCACGATGAGCAGCAGCGCGAGCCGTCCAAACAAGGTGTTTGGCAACCAGCGCTGCAGCGCCACACGCCAGCGTGCCGCCATCCATGAGGCCATCAGTGGGGCCACCCCACCTGCCCCTGCAGCGACTGCACGTTGAGCAGATAGCCCGCGCCACGCACGGTGCGGATCATCGAGGGCGAACGCGGGTCGTCCGACAGCTTGCTGCGCAGGCGCGAGACCAGCAGGTCGATGCTGCGCTCGAACGCATCCATGGCCCGGCCCCGGGCCTGCTCCATGAGCTGGTCGCGGCTGAAGACGCGGCGTGGCATGCGCAAAAAGGTGCAGAGCAGGCGGAATTCGGCGTTGGACAGCGGCACCACCACGCCCTGGGGGGACACCAGGTGCCGCTCGATGCTGTGCAACGTCCAGCCGTCAAAACGCACCACCTCGTCCGGCCCCTGCCGGGCCGGGGCCGTGTCGCCCGCGACGCGGCGCAGCACGGTCTGGATGCGGGCCACCAGCTCGCGCGGCTCGAAGGGTTTGCCCATGTAGTCGTCGGCCCCCATTTCCAGGCCCAGCACACAGTCATAGGGGTTGGCGCGGGCGGTGAGCATGATGATCGGCACCCGGGAGCGCTCGCGCAGCTCCCGCGCCAGGGTGATGCCGTCGCTGCCGGGCAGCATCACGTCCAGCACCACCAGGCCGATGGGGTGCGCGGCCATCTGGGCCCGCATCGACAGCGCATCACCCGCTGCGTGGGCGGCATAGCCAAAGCGGGCAAGGTATTCGGTGAGCAATGTGGTGATCTCGACATCGTCGTCCACCACCAGGATGTGTTGCATGGGTGGGCACAGGCGCAAAAACGCCTCCAAAAGATCGTCCCAAGTTTAGGCAGCCGCCCCCGCGCCCTCGGGGCAATCTGGCGGGCATTTGCCCCCCTGTTCGGGGCTTGCAGGCGCCCTTTGTACCGGCCTTGGTACAAAGCAGACAAACCCCGGAGACATGCCCGCCCAAGAATGGACGCGGGCCATGGCTGAGGGCTTCCGCTGTGGGGGACCAGGCACCGACCCGCCTTTGGAAGAAAGGAACAACGATGACGACCATCAGTAGCGTCAGCAGTGCCTGGTCCAGTGCCAGCGTGCAGCGGGCATCGCGCCCGCAGCCCTCGCCAGAGCGGCTGCTGTCCAAAATCGATGCCGACGGCAGCGGCGGCGTGAGCGACACCGAACTGCAGGGCCTGCTGGACGATGTGGCCCAAAAGACCGGCGTGAGCAGCCAGGCCAGCGCGGCCGACCTGGTCAAGCAGTACGACACCAACGGCGATGGCAGCCTCAATGCCGACGAGCTGGGCAAGACGATGCAAAACGTGCTGCCCCCGCCCCCCTCGACCATGGCGTTTGCCCAGTCGCGCAGCAGGGACAGCAGCACCAACGCGGCCGCCACCGGCGAGGCAGGTGACGACCTGTTTGGCAAGGTGGACAGCGACGGTGATGGTGCCGTGAGCCAAACCGAGCTGCAGGCCCTGCTGGAGGCCATGTCCGGCGGCACGGCCAGCAAGACGGGCGTGAGCAGCGACGAAATCTTCAGCCAGCTGGACGCGGATGGCGACGGCAGCCTGAGCGAAGCCGAATTCGACGCGGGCCGCCCTTCGGGCGTGGGGGGAGAAGCAGGAGGCATGCAGGCCATGGGCGGCATGCCGCCGCCTCCCGGGGGGGGGCCGGGTGGTGCTGGGGGCAGCAACTCGGCCGCCAGCTACGACCCGCTGGACACCAACGAGGACGGCACGGTCTCGGCCGCCGAGCGCTTGGCAGGCAGCACCAGCAGCGTGGCGCAGGACGCAATCACCGCGCTGTTCAACGCCATCGACACCGATGGCGACGCCAGCATCAGCACCAGCGAGTCCCAGGCCTTCATCAACCAGCTGACCCGCCAGGCCCAGTCAGCGACCACCGGCAGCGAATCCGGCGGCCGCACCGACCTGGCGCGGCTGGCCGACTTTGCGCGGCAGCAGTACGCGCTGGCCGCCAATGGCTGGAGCGCCGCATCGTCCAGCACCAGCAGCCTGAGCGCGGTGGCCTGACGCGGCCGGGGAGACACGCGCAGCCCCTGGAAGGGGGCTGACGGAGCCCCTTCCAGCCCCTTGGCACGCGCAGTGCGATTCGCCCGTCAGTTGACGAGCTGCGCGCGCCAGTAGGTTTCAGGCAAAAAACAGGCCTCTGCGCGCGACCATATTGCCTTTAAAGCTATTGTTTTTATAGCATTGACATCACAAGGGCACTACAGCGCCTGCACCAGCGCCCGCACGGCGCGGGGGTAGATCACATGCTCCTGGGTCAGCACCCGCGCCGCCAGCGTCTCGGCCGTATCGCCAGGCAGCACCGGCACCACGGCCTGGTCCAGGATGGGGCCCACGTCCAGTTCGGCCGTCACCTGGTGCACGGTCACGCCCGCAAACTTGCAGCCTGCATCAATCGCGCGCTGGTGCGTGTGCAGCCCGGTAAAGGCGGGCAGCAGCGAGGGGTGGATGTTGATCAGCCGCCCCGCGTAGTGCGCCACAAACCCGGGCGTCAGGATGCGCATGAACCCGGCCAGCACCACCAGCGCGGGCTGGTGGCGGTCGATGGTGGCGGCCAGTTCGGCATCAAACGCCTCGCGGCTGGCAAAGGCCTTGTGGTCCAGCGCCTCCGTCGCAATGCCCTGCTCCCGCGCAAAAGCAAGCCCTGCAGCATCCGGTTTGTTGCTGATGACGGCCGCCACGCGGGCGCCGTAGCGCTGCTCCCAGTGCTCCTGCTGCGCAGTCCGGACGATGGTGGCCATGTTGGAGCCGCCGCCAGAGATCAGAATGACGATGTTCTTCATAAATTGCCCCGGATTATCCCAGCCATGCCTTTTGATCCTGCGACCCGCCCCCTCACCCCCCACGAAGCCCGCGTGCTCGCCACCCTGATGGAGAAGGCGCGCACCGTGCCCGACAGCTACCCCATGTCGCTCAACGGCCTGGTCACCGGCTGCAACCAGAAAACCAGCCGCGATCCGGTGATGAACCTGAGCGATGCCGAGGCGCAGGAGGCGCTGGATTCGCTCAAGCTGCTGACCCTGGCGTTTGAGAGCAGCGGCAACCGCACCACGCGCTGGGAGCACAACTTCCAGCGTGGCGTGGGCGTGCCCGAACAATCGGCCGTGCTGCTGGGCCTGCTAATGCTGCGCGGCCCGCAGACGG
Source organism: Acidovorax sp. GW101-11A03 (assembly GCF_059424825.1). NCBI lineage: Bacteria > Pseudomonadati > Pseudomonadota > Betaproteobacteria > Burkholderiales > Comamonadaceae > Acidovorax > Acidovorax sp. GW101-11A03. The sequence goes on from NZ_JBWKZU010000007.1 coordinate 74,583, forward strand.
CGGGCGAGCTGCGCATCAACGCCGAGCGCTGGTACCGGTTTGCCGACATTTCCTCGGTCGAGGCGTTTCTGGACGAGTTGCAGGAACGCAGCGCCGAAAAAGGCGGCCCGCTGGTGGTGCAGCTGCCCCGCGCACCCGGCGCGCGCGAGCAGCGCTGGGCGCACCTGATGTGCGGGCCGGTGGACACCAGCAGCAGCCATGCCCCCCAGCCAGGCACCGGCGCAGCGGGGCCATCCCCCGCCCTGCAGGCCCGCGTGGACGCGCTGGAGGCCGAGGTGGCCAGCCTGCGCGCCACCGTGCAACGACTGTGCGCAGAGCTGGGCATGGCCGCAGACGCCGCGCCGATGTCGCCACCCGGACAGGAATAAAACGAACGACCGTGCTACAAACAGGACTTCTCAGGAGACAAGCCGCATGGATCTCGCATTCACCCCCGAAGAACAGGCCTTTCGCGACGAAGTTCGCGCATGGGTTCACGCCAACCTGCCAAAGGAAATCTCGCACAAAGTGCACAACGCCCTGCGCCTGACCCGTGCAGACATGCAGGGCTGGGCCAAGATCCTGGGCAAAAAAGGCTGGCTCGGTTTTGGCTGGCCCAAGGAATTTGGCGGCCCCGGCTGGACGGCCGTGCAAAAGCACCTGTTTGAAGAAGAGTGCGCGCTGGCTGGCGCGCCCCGCATCGTGCCCTTCGGCCCGGTGATGGTGGCCCCGGTGATCATGGCGTTTGGCAATGCCGAACAGCAAAAGCGCTTTTTGCCCGGCATCGCCAGCGGCGAAGTCTGGTGGAGCCAGGGCTACAGCGAACCCGGTTCGGGCTCGGACCTGGCCAGCGTCAAGACCCGCGCCGAGCGTGTGGGCGACAAGTACATCGTCAACGGCCAGAAAACCTGGACCACGCTGGGCCAGCATGGCGACTGGATGTTCAATCTGGTGCGCACCAGCAACGAAGGCAAGCCGCAGACCGGCATCTCCTTCCTGCTGCTGGACATGAAGTCCAAGGGCGTCACCGTGCGCCCCATCAAGCTGCTGGACGGTGAGTGCGAAGTCAATGAGGTGTTCTTCGACAACGTCGAAGTGCCCGCAGAGAACCTGATCGGCGAAGAGAACAAGGGCTGGACCTACGCCAAGCACCTGCTGAGCCACGAGCGCACCAACATCGCCGATGTGAACCGCAGCAAGCGCGAACTGGAGCGCTTGAAGCGCATTGCCAAGACCGAAGGTGTGTGGGACGACCAGCGCTTCCGTGACCAGATCGCCCTGCTTGAAGTGGACATCGTGGCGCTGGAAATGCTGGTGCTGCGCGTGCTGTCGGCCGAGAAGAGCGGCAAGAACTCGCTCGACATCGCGGGCCTGCTCAAGATCAAGGGCAGCGAGATCCAGCAGCGCTACGCCGAGCTGATGATGCTGGCCGCCGGCCCGTTCAGCCTGCCCTTCATCGAAGAGGCCATGGAGGCGGGCTGGCAGGGCAACTTCCCCGGCGGCGTCACCGCCAACGCACCACTGGCATCCACCTACTTCAACCTGCGCAAGACCACCATCTACGGCGGCTCGAACGAGGTCCAACGCAACATCGTGGCTCAGACCGTCCTCGGCTGACCCCAAGTTCCAGGAGACAAGAACATGGATTTCGATTTTTCTGACGACCAGGAACAACTGCGCGACGCCGTGCGCAAGTGGGTGGACAAGGGCTACAGCTTCGAGCGCCGCCGCGCCGCCGTGGCCGCAGGCGGCTTCGACCGCGCCGCCTGGGGCGAGCTGGCCGAGTTGGGCCTGACCGCGCTGACCGTGCCCGAAGCCCACGACGGCATGGGCCAGGGCGCGATCGACGCCATGGTGGTGGCCGAGGAGCTGGGCCGTGGCATGGTGCTGGAGCCCATCGCCCAGGCCTTCATCGCCAGCAGCGTGCTGTCGTACTACGCCCCCGCCGACGTGCAAGGCGCCTGGCTGCCCCGCGTGGCCAGCGGTGAAGCCCTGGTGGTGCTGGCCTACCAGGAGCGCAAGGCACGCTACCGCCTGGATGTTTGTGAGGCAAAAGCGGCCTCTGCGCCCGCTGGATATGCCGTAACAGCTACAAAAAGCATAGTAGCCGCTGGCGACCAGGCCGACGCCTTCATCGTGCCTGCGCAGCTGGACGGCAAGATCGCCCTCTTCCTCGTGGAACGCTCGGCCGCTGGTGTCACCACGCGCGGCTACGTCACGCAAGACGGCAGCCGCGCCGCCGAAGTGCAACTGGCCAACGCCCCCGCCACGCTCATCACCGCCGACGGCCTGGCCGCGCTGGAGCTGGCCGTGGACACCGGCATTGCCGCCACCTGCGCCGAAGCCGTGGGCGTGATGGACAAGACCGTGGCGCTCACCGTCGAATACATGAACCAGCGCAAGCAGTTCGGCGTTTTCATCTCCAGCTTCCAGGCGCTGCGCCACCGTGTGGCCGACATGAAGATGCAGCTGGAACTGGCCCGCTCGATGAGCTACTACGCCAGCCTCAAGCTCGGCGCCCCTGCGGCCGAACGCCGCGCTGCCATGGCCCGCGCCAAGGTGCAGCTGGGCCAATCGATGCGCTTTGTGGGCCAGCAATCGGTGCAATTGCACGGCGGCATCGGCGTGACCGATGAGTACATCGGCAGCCACTATTTCAAGAAGCTCACGCAGCTGGAAATGACCTTTGGCGACACCCTGCACCACCTGGGCGAGGTGTCGGCCCGCATGCAGGACACAGCTGGCGTTTTTGCATAAACCGGAGCTGTCACGCACTTGTGCAATGCTCGTGGGCTGAACGGCTCACGGGCATTTTTTCTTTCAGGAGACCTTCCGATGAACACGCTGTGGATGCAACGCCGATCCCTCCTCCTCGCCACCGCTGCTGCGGCAGCCACCCTGGCCCTGGCTGGTTGTGCCACCCAGAGCCCCGGCCTGGCCGAGGCCCCGCCCATCGTTTTTGTGCACGGCAATGGCGACACCGCCGCGCTGTGGCAGACCACCGTGTGGCGCTTCGAATCCAATGGCTGGCCGCGCGAGCGCCTGCACGCCATCGACCTGCCCTACCCACTCGCGCGCGATGAAGACGCCAAGCCCCAGCCAGGCCGCACATCAGCCGCAGAGCACATGGCCTACCTCCGGGCCGAAGTGGACAAGGTGCTCAAAACCACCGGTGCCCGCCAGGTCGTGCTGGTGGGCAATTCGCGCGGCGGCAATGCCATCCGCAACTACATCTACAACGGCGGGGGTGAAAAAACCGTGAGCCACGCCATTCTGGGCGGCACACCCAACCACGGCGTGTGGGCCATTCCGGGGTTCCGCGAAGGCAATGAGTTCTCGGGCACGGGCCCTTTTCTCAAAGCACTGAATGCGCCCAAAAATGCGGCAGGCGACGAGGTGAGCGGCCCCGTGAAATGGCTGACCATCCGCTCGGACAACAACGACAAGTTCGCCCAGCCCGATGGCCTGTGGATCGGCCAGAAGGGCACAGCCACCAACGTGACCGCCGCGGGGCCCGAGCTCAAAGGCGCCACCAATGTGGTGATCCCGCGCATCGACCACCGCGAGACCTCGTACTCGCCCGCCGCGTTTGAAGCCACCTACCGCTTCATCACCGGCAAGGCTCCGCAGGCCACCACCATCGCGGCAGAAAAGCAGGTGGTGCTGAATGGCAAGGTCACCGGCCTCGGTGTAGACCCGGCCGACGCGAAGACCGGCAACTTCAGCAACAACCTGCCACTGGCAGGCGCCCAGCTGGAGGTCTATGCCACCGACGCCGGCACCGGCGCCCGCAGTGGCCCGCCACTGCTGCGCAAGACCGTGGGGACCGATGGCGTGTGGGGGCCGTTGAGCATCCCGCCTGGCACCCCCACCGAGTTCGTGATTTCAGCGCCCGGCTACGCCACCACCCACATCTACCGCAGCGGCTTTCCCCGCAGCAGCAACCTCATCCACCTGCGCGCAGAACGCATGGCCGACGCGGACAAGGCTGCAGAGTCCATCGTCACCCTCACCCGCCCCCGGGGCTACCTGGACCCGGCGCGCGACAAGATGCTGCTGGATGGTGCGGCACCGGCAGGTGTGCCCGCTGGCGCGGGCGTGGCGACAGCCAAGGTCAAGCCCTCGGGCGGGCAGCGCACGATTGCAGCCGAGTTCAACGGCGAACGCGTGGTGGGCCAGACCTGGCCTGCCTCGCAGGGGCGTCTGGTGATGCTGGAAATCAGCCAGTAGCCCAGACCAAAGCCGAAGGCTGCGCATTGCCGCGCAGCCTTTGCCTGCCTCTCATGCGGAGGGCAAAGGACGAAGCTGACGCCCGCGCAATACCCCCTTGTGCTGCACTACACCTTCAGTGTTTGTGCCCTTCATGCCCCTGGTGCCCGTGGGTTTCGGCACGTTTGCGGTCATCCACCACGTTCACCGTTGCGCCGTTTGGCAGCAACATGTCTCCCGCGCGCTGGCCTGCCTTGCAAGCGCCCAGCCAGCGCCCCTCAAACTCTGTCCGGCCAGGGTTGAAGCGCACCGGCTTGGAGTACTTCACATCAAAGACGCCCCGATAAGCGGCCTGCAAGTCTCCCGACAGTTCCACGGCGGCTTCCACCCGGTTGTCGTGCACGTAGCACATGGTGCGTATTTCATGCCCCTTCCCTGACTTCTTCACGGTCACGTCATGGCAGTGTTCCTGGCCAGGAACCACGGACAGCAGCATGATGGATTCGACCTCTTCATTGGTGCACTGCAGCACCTTCTGTTGCCGCATCATGGAATCGCCCGCGCCCCGGATCGTGACCTCCCACAGTCCGGCTTTTCTCACCGGCAGCGACTGCGTCTGTGCAAACACAGGCCCTGCTGCAAACGCCAAAATCCCCAGGCCAGCCACCCACGGTGCGCAAATCCTGTGCATCGCTCGATTCATCGCTCTACCCTTCAAAACAAAAAAGAAAAGGGTTCGGCGGCAGATGGCGCCGCCGAACCCGATTCATCGCATCGGGCTGAAGTCAGCTCAGCGCATCTGGCGTCGGTGCATGCCCACAAAGAACAGCGCCATCAAGGCCGACAGAATCAGCAGGCCCCATTCTGACAAGGTAGGAATGGACGTCGGCACCATCACAAACGAAAACGCCACAGTGCAGGACGCATTGACCGGATTGGTTGTATAGGTGTTGCCCACCAGGTTGCCACCACAGGCGCTGCCCCCCGAAGCGACCCGCGCGGTATAGCCCGGGCTGGGTGTCACGGTGTACACCACGGTATTGCCGGGCGCCGCAACGTTGGTCACCCCCAAGGGCGTCACGGTTCCGTTGGGGCCTGCACTGGCCGTCACGGACAAGGCCGCAAAGCTGAAGGCCACGTTGCAATCTGCAGTCACAGGATTGATCGTGTAGGTGTTGCCTGCGAGCACGCCATTGCACGTGCCGCTCGCGCTGGGGATGTTCCCCGCACCGGGTGTCAGCGTATAGGTCACGGAACCGCCCACAGCCACTGTGCGCGAGGTTCCGGGCGACACGGTCCCACCGGCACCGGATGTCATGGTGACGGTGGCTGACAACGCGAAGTTGGCAGTCACGGCCGCGTCGGCCGTCATGGCCGGCACGGTACATGGGTTGGCCGCTCCGGTGCACGCACCCGACCAGCCCGTGAAAATGCTACCCGCCGCTGCCGTCGCCGTGAGGATGGCCTGGCCACCATTGGCCACGGGCATGGCGCAGGTGGCGCCGCAGCTCATGCCAGCAGGAACACTGACCACCGTTCCACTGCCCGCCCCCGACTTCGTCAGGGTCAGGTTATGCAAGGTTGCAGCCGCCGAGTTGGTGTCACCCGCCGTGTTGTTGGCCGTGTTGCTGTCTGTGACACCTGCCGGGGGCGCGATGTTGAAAACTGTGGACGCGGACGTGGGGCCCGTCACCGTCGCTCCAAACGTGAGGGTGACGCTGCCGCCCACAGGGACATCCAGCAAGACGCCGCCACCAGGCAATGCGCCTGCAGCAGGAGCACCTGCCTGGCAGGCACCACCGCCCGCACCGCTGCAGGTCCAGCTTCCTACGGTCAGGCCCGAAACGGTGGGCTGGGTCAGGGTGGCGCCGATCACGGGCGAGGGACCATTGTTGGTCACCACCACCGTGTAGGTGGGCGTGCTGCCCACCGCACTGGCCGATGCACCGTCGGTCACGGTCACCACCAGGTCCGTGAGCGTGGCACCGCTCACCACCTGCGTCTGCACCATGGGGCCCAGCACCGTGCTGGCGCCCGTGGCGGACATGGAGTACGTACCGTGATTCAGCGAGTTGTTCGGGCTGGTCGTGCTCGCATTGGCAGGAATGCCCCAGACGATCTGGAAGGTACCGCTCTGGTGATCGACCAAGGAACCGAAGTCGCAGGTCACGGTACCGGCAGACCCCACGGCCGGCGTGGCGCAAGACGCTCCCGCAGGCACACTCACCGACTGGAAGACGGCATCAATGGTCGCGGTGTTGGTGCTGTTGCGAATCTGTGGGCTGGTGGCGCTGACCTGGCTGTTGAAAACCATCACCCCGCTGTTGTTGCTGTAGGTGTAGGTGTAGGTCACGTTGTCGCTGGGCTGCGCCGTAGTCGGCCCGGTTGCAGACACCAGAAGACCCGCGAAGAACGGCCCGATCGAGTCCACATAGACTTCACCCGAGTGGCCGCCTGCGCTACAGCCTGAGGCGATGATTTCCACCTCCACGGTGTCACCCACGTCCAGCAAACCACTGCCAGGCGCCACATCAATTGCCTGCCATCCCGTGTACTGGTAGCCGCCCACGGTCTGCCATGGCACACCCGGCTGGGCTGCGAAATTGAACGTGTAGAAGAGGCGCGTGCCCTTGGTGACATTCCGCACTTCTACATAGAAATAGGCTTGACCATCGGGAGCATGGCCACCGTCTTGAATCACCGGCGCGACCGCCATGCGCAGGTGCACCTTGCCATCGACAGGGTCAACGTCGCCGAGCACCATCTGCGCGGACTGATGGATGCCACTGGCCCGATTGTTGTTGCCACGCGCGTTCACGCGCGCGCTGTAGGTGCCCTGAAAGGGAATACTCAAAGCCTGGCCAGGAGCATCCGGTGCGTTGGCGGGCGTACCCGATGCCGTGCTCACCACCTGGGTCACAGGCGCCTGGCCAGGCGCCTGCAAGTTCAGATGGCTTTTCTGGGTAGGAGGGAAGGTAGCAATACCGATGTTCTGGTAGTGCGTCACCGTCCAACCCGTGAAATCCCCGGTTTCAAAATTGCCATTGACAACACCTGCTTGTGCAACGGAAGTCGCCAGCACCGCGCCAGCACCAGCCGCAAGCACACTTCGCAGGCACTGACGCACCAATGCCCGCGCCACTTTCCACATACTCATTGTTTTCAACACATTCCCCCTCTTGGTAGATAAGCTGCCGACGCACTTGCGAACGCAGGCAGATACAAAACGAACACACACTTCACGCAAAAACGGCGCACGCAGACGAAGCCACCCCTCGGCGGCCTTCTGGTCACCGATGCAAGAATTTCTTAGGTGGGGTATGAGGGGGATCCAGCACCGGATGAATCGATGCCCTCCCCGGCAGACAGTCGTTTAAGGCACGAAGACAAGCCCTTTGCCAAACACCGCCCGCACCGGCAAAGGCGTGCCGGTGGCTTCGAGGGTCTTGCGGCGCAGCCGCGTCAGAGCAGACTCGATGCGATGGAAATCGTCATCCAGCGCGCGCCCCCCCACGGCCTGGACCAGGGCCTGTTTGCTCACCACCGCGCCCCGTGTCTGCACGAGGCAGGACAGAAGCTCCAGCTCCCGGGTCGTGAGGGCCACGGTCTGCTGATTGGGGGCCCGCAAAGTTGCGCTGGCAGAATCCAGTTGCCACGGCACGGCTGCCACCGCTTCGCCGCCGCCATGCAATTGCTTGTTGCGCAACTGGGACCGAATGCCTGCAACCAGCTCCTGCATATCGACCGGCTTGACGAAATACTGCAAGGCACCGGCCTCCAGCCCCTTGATCCGGCTGTCTAGATCCGCGCGGGCCGTCATCAGCACGGTAGGCACACCCTGCGCAGCCAATCGGGTCAGCAGGCTCAAGCCATCCTCGCCGGGCAATCCGATGTCAATGACCACCAGATCGGCACGGCTGCGCAGTAGGCGGACATAAAAATCCTCCGCGGAATCTGCCCCCCAGGACTGGAAACCCGAGCGCCCGAGAAACCGGCACACATTGCTGCGGATGTCTTCGTCGTCCTCTACGACTGCGATGATCGGTTCTGCAGACATGACAGGAATAGATGGTGGGTCCGAAACATTTGGCTACGTACCATTGTGTCAGCGCATCGACGAGCCAGCCATGCACAACAACTCACGAAAACTCACAGCCAACCCACCTCCAATCCAATCTCATACGGCGTGCTGCTGGCTGGCTGCGCTGTGGGTCTGCCTGCTTGTGGTGATCGCCTTGTGGCCTGCGACAGCCCGGTCCTCCACGCTGTTCGCCACCGCCCAGCTAGGCTGGGACATTCCCATGGACAGACTGGATGACCCACTCGGTCATCTCGGGCCCGATGCCGTGGCTGGCACCGAGGCGAGTGCCATGACATCCCGGCTGAGCACCCCCTTGAACGCAGGGTATCTGGGCCATACCGTATGGCTTCGGTTTGAGGTGCCTGCCCCCACCCTGGGCCCCGGCCAGGAAGGCCTCTGGCTACTCGCCCAACCCACTTATCTCGACTACGTGACCCTCTACCAGAAGGGTGTGAACGGGGAGTGGCTGGAGCAAACCAGCGGCGACTTGGTTCCGCCGAACCAAAAAGTCGGCATCCGGCAACACCTCTTTCGCCTGGTACCCGGCCAAACGGCCTTGGTTCGAATCCAGACCACCAGCGCCATACAGTTCCAGGCGGAGGTGCTCACCACAGAGGCGCTAGCGGTAGAACTTGCCCGATCCGAGCGCGGCATGGGGTTGTACTTTGGTGCCATGGCGATCTTGCTCGTCTGTATTTGGGCGGCGACTGCCATCTTCCGCACGCGAGCGCTGTTCTCGCTGGCTGTGCTGGGAACCGTCAGCACCATCCACATCTTCAATGTGCGCGGCTACGGGAGCCTCTGGTCGCCGGACGAATTCACGGTGTGGGCCAGCCACGCCGTGGGCATAGGGGCATTTCTGCTGCCCGCCACGCTGGCTTGGCAGATCAAAGAACAGCTGACGCGCGGAACCCGCTACCGCAGGACAGACAGGCTCCTCACATTCCTGATCGCACTGAACTTGCTCGGTACCTTGAGCGTGCCGCTGGGGTTTTACCCGGCCGTGGCATGGGTCAACCTGGTCTCCCTTCTCGCCGCCGACGTGGCGGGCGTGGCCATGTGCTTGCTGACATTGCGACGGCGAGATCGCATCGCTGCGCATGCGCTGCTGCTCGCTGCCTATGGCCTGCACGGCTTGGGCGGGGTCCCCATCGCCATCCTCATGACAGGACTGCTCCCATTGAGGATGGATGCCACATCACTCTGGCAACTGGAAGCCATCGCCTTCACCAGCTTGCTCGCCATCGCTGTTTTTGTCGGCATGGTGGCACGGTACCGACAGGCGCAATTGGCCAAGGACCGGGCCATCGAGCGGCTAGCCCTGTCCGAGCACTCTCTGGAGGAGCGCATCGAGCAGCGCACCGCTCAGCTCTCGGAAGCGCAAACGGCCCTGGGCCAGGCCCTGGAGAACGAGCGAGCCCTGCGGGATGAGCAAAAGCAGTTCTTCCACATGATCAGCCATGAGTTCAGAACCCCTCTGGCCGTCATAGACAGTGCAGCAGCGGAGCAACAGACCTTTCCTTCGCCCGATCTCCCATCCCAGACTGACCGTGCAGCACAGATCCGCAGGGCCTGCAGGCGCCTCACGTCATTGGTAGACAGCTGCCTGATCAATGAAAGATTGGATAGCGCGGGATTCTCTCTACGGGCATCATCCGCCAAAGTGAGCGATCTGTTGCAGCATGCAGCACAGTTGGCGCACTGGTCTCCACGCCATCACTTGCGGCTGTCTATCGACGCTGCACCCGAGGAGTGGGTGTGCGATGCGACGCTGGTACACATTGCACTGTCCAATCTGGTGGACAACGCCGTGAAGTACGCCTCTGCGGGAGAAATTTTTATCGCAGCACGAAAAGCAGAATCAGGGCTTCTGGAAATTTCGGTGGCGGATGAAGGCTCCGGCATGTCGCTCGATGTCATGAACCGGATCTTTGAGCGGTTTGAACGGGGTGACCGCACCGACCAGAGCAGAGGATTTGGCCTGGGACTGTGGGTGGCACGCAGGGTGGCGCGCCTGCATGGTGGCGACATCACCGTCGAATCCAACGTGGGAGAGGGCACCTGTTTCACGCTGTCCCTGCAAGCCCAGCGCATGGGCCAGGGCTGAGTCGCCGCGCAGCCGCCAACCATTCCCAAGGACCCGCCGCAGGAATCCTGGATAATTCGCCACCCATTCCTTATCGACACGGGCTCGCAGAGCCTGGCAGACCGCACAGCGGTCCGTTTGCAACCATCCAGCACCCCATGAGCGCCACAGCGACCGACCCCAACCTCCAACACCTGACCAAGGCCCGCGAGCAAATTGCCCGGGGCGACCTCAAGAATGCGGCGCAGACGCTCAACAAGGCCAACACCCAATGGCCGCAAGACCCGCGCGTTTTCATGCTGGGTGGCCTGTTGGCAGAAAAGGCTGGCAATGTAAAGGGCGCGTTTGAAGCCCTGCGCAAGTCGGTGTCGCTGGCCCCGGATTGGGGCCCTGGCCTGCTGGAACTGGCGCTGCTGCTCGCCCGCCAGAACCAGTTCAAGGAGGCGGTAGAAACCGCTGAAAAGGTTGCACTGATCGAACCGCAGAACCTGCAGGTTCTGGCCGGCGTGGTGGACATTGCCCACCGTGCAGGCCATACCGAAATGGCGATCCGCCACCTTCGTCGAGGCCTGGAACTGGTACCCGGCGACGTGATGCTTCGGCGCCTGCTGGCCGCCGACCTGAGCGGCCAGGGTCAGCACGCGGAGTCCCTGGCAGTGTGGAGCGCACTCGTCGCAGAGAACCCTCAGGATTCCCAGGCCCTGATTGGACGTGTGCAGGCCTGCATTGCTGCCGGCAAGCCCGCCGAAGCAGAACAAGACACCGCAGCCCTGCTGAATCTGGCGCCGGACGACGTGGTCTATCAGTACTACGCACAGCTCGCGCGCGGCGAAACACCCAGGCAGCAACCTGCTGAGCTGACACGCCCGATGTTTGACAACATGGCGGAGTTCTACGACCTGCACATGGTGCGGGGCCTCAAGTACCAGTTGCCCAAGCAGGTGGGTGACCAGATCCTGGCGCGCCACCCAGAAAAGAAAATCAATGTGCTGGATCTGGGTTGCGGCACCGGCCTGCTGGGTGTGTGCCTGGGCCGCCTGGACGGCGCACTGGTGGGCGTGGACCCGTCAATGAAGATGATCGAGCAGGCGGCGCGCCACAACGTGTACGACCGTTTCCACACCGTGAACCTGCACGATGCCCTGCGCGAGACACCCGATGGCCTCTACCAGGTGATCGCGGCGCTCGACGTGTTCATCTACGCCGGTGACGTGACCGAGGCAATTCCCAATGCTCTGCGTGTGCTGGTGCCGGGCGGCATGATGGTCTTTTCATTCGAGACTGCACCCGAGCAAGGCGCCGACCTGGTGCTACAGCCCTCTGGCCGCTACGCCCACAAACGCAGCCACATCGAGGCCCTGTGCAAAGCCGCAGGCTTTGCTTCGGTGGAAGTGCGTGACACCGAACTGCGCGAGGAAAACCACCAACCCGTGAACGGGTTCGTAGTGACCGCCTGCAAGGCCGCTTGAGGCCTTCACGCTTCAAAAATCCCTGACCACCCCGCGCCCAGCCGGGTGTCAGGGCGTCAGGCCAGCAGGCGTGACGACTTGGGTACATGCGCCATCAGAAAATCCATCTGATCAGCCAGGATGCGCCGGTTGCGCAGGATGAAGTCCTCCCACAGGCTGGGCACGTAGGGCGTGTACAGCAGCGGCATGTGCGCCTGCTCGGGTGTGCGCGGGCCCTTGCGATGGTTGCAGGGACGGCAGGCCGTCACCACGTTCATCCAGTGGTCCTGCCCGTTGCGGGCAAAGGGCACGATGTGTTCGCGCGTGAGGTGTTCCTCGTGGAAGTGGCCGCCGCAGTAGGCGCACACATTGCGGTCGCGGGCGAAGAGCTTGCTGTTGGTGAGGCTGGGCTTGAGATCGAACGGGTTGATGCTGGGCACGCCCTTGGTGCCGATGATGCTGTTGATGGCAATCACCGATTGTTCACCCGTGATGGCGTTGTGCCCACCCCGGAACCGGGCGATCTGGCCGCCGGATTCCCAGCGCACCTCCCCGGCGGCGTAATGAATCACCGCCTGTTCAAGCGAAATCCACGATTGGGGCAGCCCTTGGGCTGACAGCTTCAAGACCTTCAAAACACGCCTCCTGGAACACAAAGTACACAAGGACATGACTTACGCAAAACAGGACTCTGGCAAGCGGTTCGCCCCAAGGAGAAGGCGGTTGTTGCATCCCGGTTTGCGCAAGTCCTAAAGGATTCTGAACGCAGATGTCTCGCGGGCAGCCCTGCGCGGGGCCAGCCGTGGGTCACAATATACTCCGTTTTCATGACAAATTGGCGTCCTGCGCTTGATGGACCTGCGCATGGTGCTATCAAAAATATAACAAACCGATGAAGATCTTTCGCGGCTTCCACCACCCTGGCATTGCCAATGCCTGTGCGCTGACCATCGGCAATTTCGATGGCGTGCACCGGGGCCACCAGGCCATGCTGGCCCTGCTCAACAGCGAGGCCGCGCACCGGGGGGTGGAAAGCTGCGTGCTGACGTTCGAGCCGCACCCGAGGGACTACTTTGCCGGGGTTCACAGCAAGCCGGAACTCGCCCCCGCGCGCGTGGGCACGCTGCGCGACAAGCTGACCGAGCTGGCACGCTGCGGTGTGCAGCAGACCGTGGTGCTGCCTTTTGACGCCCGGCTGGCCGCCCAATCGCCCGACGCTTTCATCGACGAGGTACTGGTGCGCGGCCTGGGCGCCCGCTATGTGCTGGTGGGCGACGATTTCCGCTTTGGCCGCCAGCGCGCGGGCGACTACGCCATGCTGGACGCTGCCGGGCAAGCCAAGGGCTTCGACGTAGCGCGCATGAACAGCTACGAGGTGCATGGGTTGCGGGTGTCGAGTTCCGCCGTGCGCCAGGCCCTGGCCGCAGGCGACATGGAAGCAGCAGCTCGCCTGCTGGGGCGGCCCTACACCATCAGCGGCCATGTGGTGCATGGCCGCAAACTGGGGCGCGAGCTGGGCGCCACGACGGAAGGCGCGGGCGACGGCTTTCGCACCCTCAACCTGCGGTTTGCGCACTGGAAGCCCGCCGCCAGTGGCATCTTTGCGGTGCTCGTGCATGGCCTCTCGGCCGAGCCTTTGCCGGGTGTGGCCAACCTGGGTGTGCGTCCCTCGCTGGACCCGAACGACGTCAACGGCGGCCGCGTGCTGCTCGAAACCCATTGCCTGCACTGGCCCGCCGAACTGGGTGCCGAAGGGGCGTACGGTAAAATCGTGCGCGTGGAACTGCTGCACAAACTGCACGACGAGCTGAAGTACGACGGTCTGGACGCCCTGACAGCGGGCATTGCCAAAGACTGTGCGGATGCGCGCGCCTACTTTGCATCGGCCCACGCCCCCAATCACACCGAGACACGGCGTCAGACCACGCGCGACCGAATTTAGGGGGCTGCCTGCGCAGCGCCTGCCCTGCAGGCCCGACACCTCTCGCGTTTCGCTCCCTGTTTCCCCGCATTGCTCCGGGCCTGCCCCGGAATGCCCCGTTTTAAGGCTCCCTCATGTCCGACAACGCCAGCACGCCCACCTCCACTGCTCCGGATTACCGCAGCACCCTGAACCTGCCCGACACCCCCTTCCCTATGCGCGGCGACCTGCCCAAGCGCGAGCCAAACTGGGTGAAGGACTGGGAAGACAAGGGCATCTACAAGCGCCTGCGCGACGCCCGCCGGGGCGCCCCCAAGTTCATCCTGCACGACGGCCCGCCTTATGCCAACGGCCAGATCCACATGGGCCACGCGGTCAACAAGATCCTCAAGGACATGATCACCAAGGCGCGCCAGCTGGAAGGCTTTGACGCGCTGTACGTGCCGGGCTGGGACTGCCACGGCCTGCCGATCGAAAACGCCATCGAGAAGAAGCACGGCCGCAACCTGAGCCGCGACGACATGCAGGCCAAGAGCCGCGCGTTTGCCACCGAGCAGATCGCGCAGCAGATGGTGGACTTCAAGCGCCTGGGCGTGCTGGGCGAATGGGACAACCCCTACAAGACCATGAACCCCGCCAACGAGGCGGGCGAGATCCGCGCCTTCAAGCGCGTGATGGAACGCGGCTTTGTGTACCGGGGCCTCAAGCCCGTGTACTGGTGCTTTGACTGCGGCTCGTCGCTGGCCGAGTTCGAGATCGAATACCAGGACAAGAAGAGCACCACGCTGGACGTGGCCTTCAAGTCGCACGACCCGGCCAAGCTGGCGGCCGCGTTTGGCTTGCCCGCGCTGACCAAGGACGCGTTCGTCGTCATCTGGACCACCACCGCCTGGACCATCCCTGCCAACCAGGCGCTGAACCTCAACCCCGAGATCAGCTACGCGCTGGTGGACGCGGGCGAGCGCATCCTGCTCGTGGCCGAGCCGCTGGTGGCCTCGTGCCTGGAGCGCTATGGCCTCACCGGCAGCGTGCTGGCCTCCACCCTGGGCAAGAACCTGGGCGGCCTGGAATTCGAACACCCGCTGTACGACGTGGCCAGCGAAGACGGAAGCTTTGGCTACCGCCGCCTCTCGCCCGTGTACCTGGCCGACTACGCCACGGCCGACGATGGCACCGGTATCGTGCATTCCTCGCCCGCCTACGGCCTGGAAGACTTCAACTCCTGCCGCGCCCATGGCCTCGCACTCGAGGACATCCTGAACCCCGTGCAGGGCAATGGCACCTATGCGGCCGACTTCCCGCTGTTCGGCGGCCAGCACATCTGGAAGGCCGTGCCCGTGATCATCGAAGCCCTGCGCAATGCGGGCCGCCTGATGACCACCAAGGACATCACGCACAGCTACCCGCACTGCTGGCGCCACAAGACGCCGGTGATCTACCGTGCAGCGGCGCAGTGGTTCATCCGCATGGACGAAGGCGAGGGTGTCTTCACGAAGCCCGGCATGAAGCCTGCCAAGACGCTGCGCCAGATCGCCCTCGATGCCATCGAGCACACCAGCTTCTACCCCGAGAACGGCAAGGCCCGCCTGCACGACATGATTGCCGGACGGCCGGACTGGTGCATCTCGCGCCAGCGCAGCTGGGGCGTGCCCATCCCGTTCTTTTTGCACAAGGATTCGGGCGAGCTGCACCCGCGGACCATGGAGATCATGGACCAGGCCGCCGACATCGTCGAAAAGGGCGGCATCGAGGCCTGGAGCCGCGTGACGACCGAAGAAATCCTGGGTGCGGCTGACGCGCCCCACTACACCAAGAGCACCGACATCCTGGAAGTGTGGTTCGACTCCGGCTCCACCTTCAGCCACGTGCTGCGCGGCACGCACCCCGAGGTGCACCACGACACCGGCCCCGATGCCGACCTGTACCTCGAAGGCCATGACCAGCACCGCGGCTGGTTCCACAGCTCGCTGCTGCTGGCCTCCGCGCTGGAAGGCCGCGCGCCCTATCGCGGCCTGCTGACCCATGGCTTCACCGTGGACAGCCAGGGCCGCAAGATGAGCAAGTCGCTGGGCAACGGCATCGACCCGCAGGAGATCAACAAGAAGCTCGGCGCCGAAATCATCCGCCTGTGGGTGGCCGCCAGCGACTACTCGGGCGACATCGCGGGCGACGAGAAGATCCTGGCGCGTGTGGTGGACGCCTACCGCCGCATCCGCAACACGCTGCGCTTTTTGCTGGCCAACGTGAGCGATTTCGACCCGGCCAAGGATGCCGTGCCGTTCGACCAGATGCTGGAGATCGACCGCTACGCCCTCACCCGCGCGTCCGAGTTTCAGGCCGAGGTGCTGGCGCACTACAAGGTTTACGAGTTCCACCCCGTGGTCGCCAAGCTGCAGCTGTACTGCTCAGAAGACCTGGGCGGCTTCTACCTGGACGTGCTCAAGGACCGCCTCTACACCACGGCGCCCAAGAGCCTGGCCCGCCGCAGCGCGCAGACCGCGCTCTACAACATCACGCACGCCATGCTGCGCTGGATGGCGCCGTTTTTGTCGTTCACGGCCGAAGAGGCGTGGAAGGTGTTCGGCAGCTCCGACTCCATCTTCCTGGAGACCTACGGCAACGTGGCGGGCGTGGGTGCCGGTGCCGACGAAGGCCTGCTGGCCAAGTGGTCGCGCATCCGCGAGATCCGCGATGCGGTGAACAAGGAGATCGAAACCCTGCGCGCCGATGGCAAGGTGGGCTCATCCCTGCAGGCCACCGTTTCGCTGACGGCAGCCCCCGAAGACCACGCGCTGTTGGCCAGCCTGGGCGACGACCTGAAGTTTGTATTCATCACATCCGCTATCGAATTGATAGCTGGAAACGATCTACAGATCAGCGTGAACCCCAGTTCTGATGCCAAATGCGAGCGCTGCTGGCACTACCGTAGTGACGTGGGCAGCGATGCCGCGCATCCCACCATCTGCGGCCGCTGCACCAGCAACCTGTTCGGCAGCGGCGAGAGCCGGGCCCACGCGTGATGGCGAGCACCACCGCACGCAACGGCCCGCGCATCTGGGTCTGGCTGGCCTGGGCCGCGTTCCTGATGGTGGCCGACCAGATCACCAAGACGCTGATCCTGAACCACTACCAGCTGGGCGACTCCACGGTCATCACCGGCTTCTTCAACATCGTGCGGGCGCACAACACGGGCGCGGCGTTCTCGTTTCTGGCCAATGCCGGGGGCTGGCAGCGCTGGCTGTTCACAGGCATCGGCGCAGTGGCCACGGTCTTCATCGTGTGGCAGCTGCGCGCGCACCCCGGGCAAAAGCTGTTCTGCTTCTCGCTCGCCAGCATCCTGGGCGGCGCGGTGGGCAACGTGGTGGACCGCCTGATGCACGGCTATGTGGTGGATTTTCTGGACTTCCACTGGGACTTCCTCTCGGGCATCTTCCACGGCGGGCATTTCCCGGCCTTCAATCTGGCGGACATGGCCATCAGCGTGGGCGCGATCTGCCTGATCCTGGACGAGTTGCTGCGGATGCGGCGCGAGCGCTGACGCCGGGTCCCCAACCCAGCACACACACCACGGCCCGCTGCACGCGGGCCGTCTTGTTTCTGCTCTTGTTTTGCGCCACTGCACTGCGGGCGTGCCAATACAACGCCCCCCCTGTCCCAGCATGGACATCTGCGCCGACGCTATGGAATCAGGAGTATGCTTATATGTCAGTTTTGTGACAAACCAGCGTGTGCAGTTCTTGCATGTTGCGTGGGGACCGACAGCCGCACGGGCCAACGGGGCACCGCAACCGCGTCTACGCGCCGCACAATGGAGTCATGAACGCAGCACCGGCTCCTGGGGAGCCGGGCAGAAGTCTGCGCAGGTCACAAGAAGAAGAAACAACGGGTTTTCATGAAGCATCTCCTCAATCTCCTGGCAGCCGTGGCGCTGCTGATCTGGGGCACCCACCTGGTGCGCACCGGCATCCTGCGGGTCTTCGGCGCCAACCTGCGCCAGCTCATCGCGCACAGCGTCAGCAGCCGGTTCACGGCGGTCCTGTCAGGCATCGGCGTGACGGCCGTGGTGCAGTCCAGCACGGCCACCGCACTCATCGTGTCGTCTTTTGTGGGCCAGGGCCTGGTGGGCCTGCCTGCCGCGCTGGCCGTGATGCTGGGGGCCGACGTGGGAACCAGCGTGATGGCGGTGGTGTTCTCGATGGACCTGTCGTGGCTCTCACCGCTGTTCATCTTTGTGGGCGTGGTGCTGTTCATCTCGCGCAAGGACACCGCCGTGGGCCGCGTGGGCCGCGTGCTGATCGGCCTGGGGCTGATGCTGCTGGCACTGCGCCTGATCACCGAATCCACCACCGTGCTCACCCAGTCGCCCACCGTGCGCACCTTGCTGGGTGCGCTCACCAGCGACCTGCTGCTGGAGATTTTCACCGGTGCAGTGCTGGCCATCGTGGCCTATTCGAGCCTGGCCACGGTGCTGCTCACGGCGGCGCTGGCGGGCTCGGGCGGTATTCCTGCCGACGTGGCCCTGGGCCTGGTACTGGGCGCCAACCTGGGCAGCGGTGTGCTGGCCGTGCTGACCACCATGAAGGCCAATGTGCAGACGCGCCAGGTGCCGCTGGGCAACCTGTTCTTCAAGATCATTGGCGTCATCATCATGACGCCGCTGACCGGACTGTGGCTGCAGCATGTGCGGCCCTATGTGCCTGAAACCGCCGCACTGGTGGTGCTGTTCCACCTGGCGTTCAACGTGGTCGTGGGCATTGTCTGCATTGGCCTCACTGGCACCGTGGCCCGCACTGTGCAGCGGCTGCTGCCCACCGAAAAAACCCAGGCTGCCGCTGGCACCCGGCCCCAGCACCTGGACCCTTCGGCCCTGGCCACGCCCTCGCTGGCCATCTCCTGCGCAGCGCGCGAAGCGCTGCACCAGGCGGATGTGGTCGAGTCCATGCTGCTCGGTCTGCAGAAGGTGATCCAGACCGACGACCTGCAGCTGGCCGAAGACCTGCGCAAGCTCGACGACGAGGTGGACGGCCTGTACTCAGCCATCAAGTACTACATGACCAAGATCTCGCGCGAAGCCCTGGACGAGCGAGAGGGCCGACGCTGGGCCGACATCATCAGCTTCACGATCAATATGGAGCAGATTGGCGACATCATCGAGCGGGTGCTGATCGACATCGAGGACAAGAAGATCAAGAAGGGCCGCCAGTTTTCCGAGGCGGGCATGGAAGAGATCAACGAGTTGCACGCGCGCCTGATCGACAACCTGCGGCTGGCGATGAGCGTGTTCTTGAACGGCAGCGTGCGCGATGCGCAAAAGCTGCTGGAGGAAAAAGCACGCTTCCGCGACCTGGAGCATGCGTATTCGGCCACCCATCTGGCGCGCCTGTCGGACAACACGGTGCCCAGCATCGAGACCAGTTCGCTGCACATCGACCTGATCAGCGAACTCAAGCGCATCAACTCGCTGCTGTGCTCGGTGGCCTACCCCATCCTCGAATCGGCCGGGGCGCTGGCGCCCAGCCGACTCAAGACGATGGTGGACCAGGGCTGAGAGAAGAGAGGCAGTACAGCGGCCAACACCCGCCGCACTTGGCGGGCAGCAAGGCCGCGCCAGCGCTCTAACGCAGCAGAGCCAGCACCCCCTGCGGCAGCTGGTTTGCTTGCGCCACCATGGCCGTTCCGGCCTGCTGCAGGATCTGTGAACGCGAGAGGTTGGCCGTTTCTGCCGCAAAGTCGGCGTCGAGGATGCGGCTGCGTGAGGCCGACAGGTTTTCGGACGTCACTTGCAGGTTGCTGATCGAGGTTTCGAAGCGCGACTGCAGGGCACCGAGCTTGGCGCGTTCGCTGTTGATAAAGGCCAGGGCCGAATCCACGGTCTTGAGCGCGTTGGTGGCATTGGCGAACGTGGTGACATCCAGATTGGCGACCGTCTGCAGCGTGGACCCTGCGCTGGTGAGCTGATTGCTGGCCGAGGTGATGGCGAAGGATTTTTCCGAGTCCAGCGTGATGTAACCACCGGTAGTCACCTTCCAATCGACACCTGGGGTAATCATTGTTTCTGTTGCACCAAATGCAACTCCGGCAGCGTTGTAGGCCTGCACGCTGGTGTTGCCCGCGTTGTCCGCGGAACTTTCACCCACCGTGATGTTATTGCCCGTGGTGTTCGTCAAAATCACCTGGGTTCCATCCGCACTAAGGGCTGCATTGATGCCGGTTTTAGCCGATTGATCATTGATGGCCGATACCGCCGCCGACAATCGGTCAGTCCCCGTGGCCGACGTCAACGTAAATGAGACCGTACGTGGCGACCCCACGTTGTCACCCTCGATGAAATAGGTATAGGAGCCCACTGCGGCCATACCTGACATACGCACCTCCGTGCGCGCCGTAGCGGTAACTCCGGTGGTGGACTTGAGCGCATTGATTTGATCGGCCGTGGCCTTTGCTGTTGCTTGCGAGGCCACGGAAAGTGTGCCTGTGCCCAAGTAGCCGCTGATGGATACCGCACCGGATGTCACGCCATTGACACTGGCACTTATCAAACTCGTGCCCACCGCCCCAAAGCCCGCACCGTTGGCAGCCAGATTTTGATTGTTTCCGTACACACTGGTGCGCAGGTTGCCCGTGGCCGCCACGATGGTCTGGTTGGCATTGGCCCCCACCTGGAACTGTTGCGTACCGAACGTGCCGTCCAGCAGCTTGGAGCCGTTGAATTCCGTGGTCTGCGAAATGCGGTCCAGTTCGGACACCAGCTGGCCCACTTCCTGTTGCAGGGCCTGGCGGTCACCCGCACTGTTGGTGGCATTGGCCGACTGCACGGCCAGCTCGCGCACCCGCTGCAGGATGTCGCCGGAGGCCTTGAGCGCGCCTTCTGCTGTCTGCGCCAGCGAGATACCGTCGTTGGCATTGCGCACCGCCTGGTTCAGACCCCGGATCTGGCTGGTGAAACGCTCGGAAATGGCCAAGCCAGCAGCATCGTCCTTGGCGCTGTTGATGCGCAGGCCCGACGACAGGCGCTGGATGGAGGTGTTCAGCGAGGTCTGGCTCATGCCCAGGTTGCGCTGGGCCGTCAGCGATGACACGTTGGTATTGATTGTTGAAGCCATGTCGATTGCCCGCCCAGTCCGCTCGCTAGAGTTTTCGTTTTGTTGCGTGGCGCGGCACAGGCAGCGCTTGTCCATGTTTCGGCCAAGCCTGGGCGAACTTGAGGCGCTTTTCGCGGCGCTGCGGGTATCCCCGGCCCCCGCATCTCGCGAAATACGGGGCTTTGGTACGTGGGCCCCGCAGAGAAAAAGCTGTCAGGCCACCACACCCACCCCCTCCTCTGCCTGCCCCGTGTACTTCAGCAGCCCCGCCACCAAGGCATCAAACGTATGCCTGCAGCGTGGGTTGTTGCGCAGGTCTTCGTGCATCACCACCCAGGTGTCCAGCGCGGCATTGAACTGCTGTGGCAGCACCCGCACCAGCTGCGGCGTGCGCCGCGCCAGTTCCACCTGGCATATGCCAATGCCGCCGCCCGCGCGGATCAGTGCCAGCTGGGCCAGGTCGCTGTCGCTGCGCAGGGCAAAACCTTCGCGGCGCCACGGGGGCAGCGCCTTGCGGGCGGCGCGGATGAACGGGGTTTCCAGGTCGAAGCCGATCAGCCGGTGGTGCGCCAGGTCGGCCAGCGACGTGGGTGTGCCCTGCGCCTGCAGGTAGCTGGCATGGGCGTGCAGGCCCAGTGCCACCACACCCACGCGGCGGGCGATGAGCGCCTCCTGGCGGGGTTCGGTCATGCGGATGGCGATGTCGGCCTCGCGGTGGAGCAAGTCCTGCACGCGGTTGCTCAGTGCCAGCTCCACCGTCAGCCCGGGGTGCCGGGCCTGCAACTGGGCCAGCAGCGGGGGCAGCACCTCGACGCCAATCACCTCACTGGCCGTGACACGCACGGTGCCGCGCACGCCCTCGCCATGGCCGCTGGCCGCCCGTGCCAGGGCGGCGGCCGAATGCTGCATGGCCTGGGCGTAGGGGCGCAGCTCCAGCGCGGCCTCGGTAGGCAGCAGACCCTGCTGCGAACGGGTGAACAGGGTGAGCCCCAGGGCGTGCTCCAGTGCGGCGATGTGGCGGCCCACCGTGGGCTGGGTCACGCCCAGAGCCCGGGCAGCGCCCGACAGCGAACCTTCGCTGAGCACCCCCAGGTAGGAGCGGTACAGCTCCCAGCCAATCGATTCTGCAGAGGGTTGAGTCATACATAAATGTATAGCCTCACCTCTATTTTCAGCAATTTCTTTTTGACGGGCCACGCTCCACACTGGCACCCATCAACACGGCAACGGCCACATCCACGGCCACACAAGGAGCAGTTTCATGGCACAAGGCAACAAGGTTCTGGTTCTGGGCGCCACCGGCGGCATTGGCGGCGAGGTGGCGCGCCAGCTGCGCGACCGGGGGTGGGAGGTGCATGCGCTGCACCGGGGCGTGGCGCAGGCCCGCGAGCAGCGCGAGGGCATGACCTGGGTGCGTGGCGACGCGATGCGGCGTGAGGACGTGGTGGCCGCTGCCGCAGGCTGCGACGTGATCGTGCACGCGGTCAACCCACCCGGCTACCGGCGCTGGGGCGAGCTGGTGCTGCCGATGATCGACAACACCATTGCGGCGGCCGCAGCCACCGGGGCCACGGTGGTGCTGCCCGGCACGGTCTACAACTATGGGCCCGATGCCTTCCCGGTGCTGCGCGAGGATGCACCGCAACAGCCCCACACCCGCAAGGGCGCCGTGCGTGTAGAGCTGGAGCGCCGCCTCCAGCAGGCCACCCAGCCCCACCCGCTGGGCCCGGGCACCTGCCGCGTGATCATCGTGCGGGCGGGCGACTACTTTGGCCCCCAGGTGGGCAACAGCTGGTTTGCCCAGGGCCTGGTGCAACCGGGCCAGCCCGTGGCCAGCGTCAAGCAGCCCGGCCGCCCCGGCGTGGGCCACCAGTGGTCTTACCTGCCCGATGTGGCGCGCACCATGGTGCTGCTGCTGGAGCGGCGCGCCGAGCTGCCCGCGTTTGCGCCTTTCCACATGGCCGGGCACTGGGATGCCGACGGCACGCAGATGGCTGATGCCATCTGCCGCGCCGTGGTGCGCAGCGGCGGTGCGGCGCCCCGGGTGCAGGCGTTTCCGTGGTGGCTGGTCACGCTGGCATCGCCGTTTGTGGCGACCTTGCGCGAGCTGCGCGAAATGCGCTACCTGTGGCAGCAGCCCGTGCGCATGGCCAACGACCGCCTGCTGGCGGTGCTGGGCAGCGAGCCCCACACCCCGCTGGATGTGGCGGTGCAGGCCACGCTGCAGGGGCTGGGCTGCCTGCCCACAGAGCGGCTCACTGCCCCAGGTAGCCCGCAATCACCAGGCCAGCTTCCAGCGTGAACAGGCCCTGGGCCACCTGCGTGCGCAGACCTTCCAGCGGCAGCAGGTCAAAACGCTCGACCTCCCCATCCTGGTTGCTGGGCTCCATGCCCTCGGGAACCTGGACGCAGAACCAGTCGATGCGCTCGCGCATGTAGCCCGCGCCGCCGCCCTCGCGGCTCGGGCGGCTGAAATCCACATGACCGCCGTGGCGCAGGCCGTGCAAGGCCTCCACCCGCAGGCCAGCCTCTTCCCAGGTCTCGCGCGCCAGGGCCTGGGGCAGCGAATCGGCGGCAGAGACCATGCCGCCCATCAGCGTGTCCCACAGGCCCGGGTTGTTGGGTTTGGTCATGGAGCGCTTTTGCACCCACATGCGGCCGTCGGGCGCCAGGCCCACCAGGTGCACGGCGCGGGTGGTGATGCCCAGCACCCGCACGGCGCCACGCTCCACCGTGGCCACCACCTCACCGGCGGGGTTGCACACGGCCAGTTGCTCGTTGCGCCAGGGGCCACACAGGTCTGCATCACGCAGGGCCGCAGCCAGGGTGTTGAGCGCCTCCGTGGCCGCGCCCGTCGGCACATCCAGGTGCCAGGCAGGCGCACCAGAATGCTCACTATTTGATAGCTTAAAGCGCTTATCCAGCAGGCGGTGGAGGCCGATTTTGTTCATAAAACCCTCCGCCACCGACCCCACCACCTGCCCGGCCACCAGCAACGGCTGGCGCGGCAGCTTCGGGGCCTGCTGCGCCGACGCGCGTGCGCCCGCCAGCCAGTGCTCGAACGAGGGGTTCTGCACGTCGGCGTTCACAGCGTGAGGATGGTGCAGCCCGTGGTCTTGCGCGCCTCCAGATCCCGGTGCGCCTGCTGCACCTCGGCCAGCGGGTAGCGCTGGTCGATGTGGATCTTCACCTGCCCGCTGGCCACCACGGCGAACAGGTCGTCGGCCATGGCCTGCGTGGCTTCGCGCGTGGCGATGTGGGTGAACAGCGTCTGCCGCGTGACGTAGAGCGAGCCCTTGGCGCCCAGACTGCCCGGCGCAAACGGCGGCACGGGGCCGGAGGCATTGCCGAAGCTGGCCATCAGGCCGAAGGGCCGCAGGCACTCCAGCGACTTGTCCCAGGTGTCCTTGCCCACCGAGTCATAGACCACCTTCACGCCCTTACCGCCAGTGATCTCTTTCACACGGGCGGCGAAGTCCTCGGTGCTGTAATTGATGGCGTGCGCCGCGCCGTTGGCCAGAGCCAGCTGGCACTTGGCATCCGAGCCCGCCGTGCCGATGAGCTGCAGGCCCAGGGCCTTGGCCCACTGGCTGGCGATCAGGCCCACCCCACCAGCCGCCGCGTGGAACAGCACAAAATCGCCGGGCTCCAGGCCTTCCACCGGGCGTGTCTTTTTCAGCAGGTACTGCGCCGTCAGGCCCTTGAGCATCATGGCCGCACCGGTCTCGAAGCTGATGGCGTCGGGCAGCTTGCACACGCACTTGGCGGGCATCACGCGCACCTCGCAATAGGCGCCCGGCGGATTGCTGGCATAGGCGGCGCGGTCGCCCACCTGCAGGTGTGTGACGCCCTCGCCCACGGCCTCGATCACGCCCGCGCCCTCCATGCCGATGGTGGCGGGCATAGTGAGCGGGTACAGGCCGGTGCGGTGGTAAACGTCGATGAAGTTCAGGCCGATAGCGTGGTGGCGGATGCGGACTTCGCCGGGGCCGGGGTTGCCCACGGTCACATCAACCACCTGGAGTTCTTCGGGGCCGCCGTGCTGGCGGATCTGGACGGCAAGGCTCATGGCAAACGGTCTCCTCAAACAAACGGGAAATGGGGGTGAGAACGGCGGCCATCCTGCCACGATTCATGCGGGCGTGCCGCATGTGGCAGCAGCGCCGATGGTGGCCTGGGGCCTTGTGGCCTTCCGGCAGCGGGGCACGGCATGCACCGTTACAGTGCAGCCCCATGACTCACAAACTCACACCCGGCACGGCCGTGCTGCTGGTGATTCCGCCCCTGCTGTGGGCTGGCAACGCCGTCACGGGGCGGCTGGTGCATGACCTGATTTCCCCCGCCGCCCTCAATTTCATCCGCTGGGTGCTGGCCTTCTTCATCCTGCTGCCGCTGGCGCATGGTGTGCTGCGCACAAACAGCCCGCTGTGGCCGCACTGGCGCCGCTATGCGCTGCTGGGGCTGCTGGGCATTGGCCTGTACAACGCGCTGCAGTACATGGCGCTGCAGACGTCCACGCCCATCAACGCAACGCTGGTGGGTTCGAGCATGCCGGTGTGGATGCTGGCCGTGGGGGCACTGTTTTTTGGCGCGGCCGTGACGCGGCGCCAGGTGGTGGGTGCGCTGCTGTCGGTGTGTGGCGTGCTGCTGGTGCTGAGCCGGGGCGAATGGGCGCAGCTGCTCGCGTTCCGCCTGGTGCCGGGCGATCTGTTCATGCTGCTGGCCACCATCTCGTGGGCGTTCTACAGCTGGCTGCTGGCGCGCACCAGCGAGCCGGGCAGCATCCGGGGCGACTGGGCGGCCTTCCTGATGGCACAGATGGTGTTCGGCCTGGCCTGGTCGGGCAGTTTTGCCGGGGCCGAATGGGCCACCAGCCACGCGCACACCACCTGGGGCTGGCCGCTGGTGGCCGCGCTGGCCTTCATTGCCGTGGGCCCTGCGGTGCTGGCCTACCGCTGCTGGGGTGTGGGCGTGCAGCGGGCGGGGCCTGCGGTGGCGGGCTTTTTTGTCAACCTCACGCCCCTGTTTGCCGGGCTGCTGTCGGCCGCGTTTCTGGGCGAAACGCCCCAGGCATTCCACGGCGTGGCGTTCGCGTTGATCGTGGGTGGGATCGTGGTGTCGTCGCGGCGCTGAGGCCTGCCGATTTATTGATGCAAATCGGCCTTACCGCTCGCCCATCATGCCTTGATAGCTATCATAAATATAGCATTCGCCTGTATGCAGAGGGCATGGGCGTGCACTGCACCCCTTGGCCTCTTCTCCCAGCCTCTCAACGGGGCATGTCGAGGTCTTCGGCGGTGGTGGCGGCCGGCTCCAGCAGCGCCTCCAGCTCCGCCACGGGGACGGGCCGCCCCATCAGGTAGCCCTGGAAGTAGGTGCAGCCGTACTGGGCCAGCAGCTTCTTTTGCGCCTCGGTTTCCACGCCTTCGGCGATCACGTCCAGCTCCAGGTTGCGCGCCATGCCCAGGATGGTCTGCACGATCACATCGTCGGTGTGCCGCACGCCCAGGTTGTGCACAAAAGACTGGTCGATCTTGAGCTGGTCCAGCGGCAGCCGCGTGAGGTAGGCCAGCGACGAGTAGCCAGTACCGAAGTCGTCCACCGAGAAGCGCACGCCCTTGGTCTTGAGCGTGCCGATCTTGGCGATGGTGTCGTCCACGTTGTCCAGCACCAGCGATTCGGTAAGTTCGAGCTTGAGCAGGTGGGGGCGCGCGCCGGTTTCGCGCAGCACCTCGACCACCCGGGCCACAAAGTCACGCTGGCGGAACTGCCGCGCGCTCACGTTGACCGAGAGCTGCAGGTGCTGCAAGCGCGGGTTGCCCTGCCAGGCGGCCAGCTGCTCGCAGGCGGTGCGCAGCACCCAGTGGCCCATGGGCACGATGAGTTCGCTTTCTTCCGCCACGCCAATGAAGGCCCCCGGCGCCACCAGGCCCCGCTCGGGGTGCTGCCAGCGGATCAGCCCCTCGGCGCCCACCATGCGGCCATCCAGGTGGAACTGCGGCTGGTAGTGCAGCACAAACTGCCGCGCCGTGAGCGCCGCCTGCAGGTCGGCTTCGAGCTGTGCGCGCAGGCTGATGCTGATCTGCATTTGCGGGTCAAAAAAGCACAGCGCGTTGCGCCCTTGCGACTTGACCTGGTACATGGCGATGTCGGCCTGCTTGAGCAGATCGACCGACGACTGGATCGCGCCCCCCATCAGCGTGGCGCCGATGCTGGGCGTGCTGTGGTGGGCATGACCTCCAAGCGTGTAGGGCACGTTGAGCTTGCGCAGGATCTTTTCGCCCACACGGCGGACGTGGGCGCCCGCCTCTTCGCTGCTGGCCGACAGGTCACTCAGCATCACCACAAACTCGTCGCCACCCAGCCGGGCCACGGTGTCCTCGCGCCGCACACAGGTTTTCAGGCGCTGGGCCACCTGGCGCAGCAGCATGTCGCCCACCTCGTGGCCCCGGGTGTCGTTCAGTGTCTTGAAATGGTCCAGGTCGAGGAACAGCAGGGCCCCATACTGCCCGCTGCGCGCGCTGGAGGCGATGGCCTGCTGCATGCGGTCCATGAGCAGGCGGCGGTTGGGCAGGTTGGTCAGTGGGTCGTAGAACGCCAGGTTCTCGATCTCGGCACTGGCGCGCCGCAGCGCCGTCACGTCGTGGTAGCTGATGACCAGGCCGCCGTCGGGGGTGGTGCGCTCGGTGATCTGGATGGTGCGGCCGTTGGAGTAGACCTGTTCATGCGGTTCGTGCTGCGGCTGTTTTTGCCGCAGCAGCCGCTGCTCCACCCAGCGCGCATGTTCTTCGTCGGCCAGCCGGGGGTGGTGGTGCTTGACGGTTTCCTCGATCACCGCACGAAAGGGCAGCCGGGGGGCAATGATGCCCCTGAGCCAGGGGAAGATCACCTCGAACTGGCTGTTCCACTGCACCACACAGTTGTTCTTGTCGAGCAGCAAGAAGCCGCTGACCATGGACTCCAGCGCCTGGTCGAGCGTGGCCTTGGACTGCGCAATAGCCACGCGGGCCTGCGACAGGCGGTCCAGATAACGAAAAGCCAGCCCCCCCGCCGCCAGGATCATGGCCACAAACACCAGCGCGGTCAGCCCGATAGCGTCGCGCTGGTCGCGCCAGCTGCTCAGTGCCTCGTGCAGCGGAATGCTCGCGGAGATCCGCAGGTCCTGGTACAGGATGGGACGGAAGACCACCAGGGCAGGATCCCCCGTGAGGCGCGCCGGGGCCTTCCACTCCTGGCCCAAATCGGCCAGTTCGGCCAGCGGCGGCGCCAGCGTGGGGGCGATGACCTCCTCGCGGCCCGGCACGCCCAGCAACAGTTGCCCGCCGGCGCGCTCCAGCGTGACCTGCAGGCCGCTGATGTCCACGCCCTGGAGCAGCACCGCACCCAGGGCACCCACAGGCAACTCGGCCACGGCGGCCACGCGCGTGTTGTCGGCCAGGCGCAGGTGGCGCGCGAAATACAGAACCCGTTCGGAGCTGGCAAAACTCACCACCGGGGCGCTGACCATCAGGGTGGACACCGACTGCTCCAGCACGGACTCCAGAAAGCCTGCCGGCAGCTGCACGGCCAGCGCGCCACCGGCCGGATCGGACGACGCCATGGTCTTGCCCGTGGTGTCCAGCAGCGCCACATAGCGCACCATCAGGTTCTGCCGGGTGGAGCCGCGCAAACGCTGGCTGGCCGATTCCGCATCGATCCAGGGCGCGGTCGTGTTCGACAGGTTGAGCAGCTCGTCCATGCTGGCCAGCAGCACGTCCACCGTCAGCAGCGAGCGGTTGAGCGCCACTTCGGCCCCCGCCACAAAACGGGTGGCCTGGGCCTCACTGTCGTTGAGCGCCACCTTGCGGGCGTTCCAGGCCACAGCAGCCGCCACGATGGCCACGGCCACCACAAACACCACAACCCCAGCCCCGACAAAGGCCTTGATGCGCAGTGGCGTTATGGGTTCTCTCATTGATTTATTTGACGGGCGCGGCCAGCAGGCCACGCGCGGGGCCAATCGTCTGGTTCCAGGTCTGGGCGCAGCGTGCGCCGCAGCGCTGCACCCAGCGCGGCAGCACGGTGGAGGCCAGGATCTCCTGGCGGCTGCGCTCATCCTGAGGCGAAGCAGGCACCACCACCATCGCACCCTTGGTGCCGCCAGTGCAGGTGGGTGCGCCCCGGTTGCAGGCCAGGCCTTCGGCGGTTTCGCGCTCAGACTCGGCCCAGATGGCCGACTCCAGCCGGGGCAGCTCGCGCTTGAGCAGTTCGCGCAGGTCGGCAGGCAGGCCCGCCCAGGCCGCCTGGTTGGCGCCAAAGATGGCCAGGCCCCACGTCACGGGCAGGGTGTGCACATGGGAAGTGAGTGTGGGCAGGCCCAGGATGTTGCCCGACATGGTGCCCGTGATCGCACATTCGGTATTGCCCGCTGTCAAGCTGGGCACGATCTGCGAGAAGCTGGTCAGCACCGGCACGCCGCCCAGTGCCCCCACAAAGTCGGCCTGCGTGGAAGACGAAACCCGGACGCGGCGCCCGGACAGGTCGGACAGCGCACGCAGCGGCTTCTTGCAGAACACCACCTGCGCGGGGTACACATAGATCGCCAGCGCCTGCACACCATGCTGCTCGCGCAAGGCTTTTTCCAGATAGGGGCGAAAGGCACCCAGGGTGGTCTTGAGTGTGGCGATGTCGGGGTTCAGGCCCGCCAGATCGGGGGCGGTGTACTCGGGGTATTGCGAGGTGAATGAACTCATCAGCGTGGTGCCAAACGGCACCACCCCCAGCTGCAGCAGGCGCAGCATTTCGTTGCCGGGCACCCCCGCCCGGTCAAACGGCACGATCTCTGCCTGGAACTTGCCGCCACTGAGGCGGGACAGCTCCCTGCTCCAGAAGGGCTCTTCCTGGCGTGTGTACTGATTGATCGCAGCCAGCCCGCCGACCACCCGCAGTTTGTACGGCGCAGCAGCGCTGCTGCCAGGGGGATCGGCCGCGTGCACCCCGCCCCATGCAACCAGCGCTGCACACAGAAGAAGCGCCTGGCGGCGAAAGTGGGAGGTCAAGGTGCGGGGGGTGGTGAACATGGCAGACAATGGCGTGCAGTATTCCACCAATTTTTCAGCCCCAAAGGCAAATTGTCGGCAAAACGCCACGCGTGAGCCTTCGAGAGAACTGGTGCATGGCATGGCCTTGCCCCTGCCCTCCATGCGGTCTCCCAAAGGGGCCTGGTAGCCGCTGTCCCCCGTCACTGGCCACCATGTGCCGTCAGAAGGTGCCTGGGTAGGCACCACCATCGGCCAGCACGTTCTGGCCGGTCATGTAGCCCGCCTGCTGGCTGCACAAAAAGGCACAGATCGCCCCAAACTCTTCGGCCGTGCCATAACGGCCCGCCGGGATCTGCGCCTGCTGGACGGCACGGACATCCTCCACGCTTTTGCCCGCCTTGCCTGCAGCCGCCGTCACAGTGGCCGCCAGGCGGTCGGTGTCGAACTTGCCAGGCAGCAGGTTGTTGATGGTCACGCCCCTCGCCGCGATCTTGCTGCGCGACACACCCGCCACAAACCCTGTGAGGCCACTGCGTGCGCCGTTGGACAGGCCCAGGATGTCGATGGGCGCCTTCACCGCACTGGACGTGATGTTGACGATGCGGCCAAAGCCCCGCGCGGCCATGCCATCCACCGTGGCCTGGATGAGCTCGATGGGCGTGAGCATGTTGGCATCCACCGCCTTGATCCAGGCGTCACGGTTCCAGTCGCGGAAGTCACCGGTGGGCGGCCCCCCGGCATTGGTCACCACGATGTCGAAATCCCGCCCTGGGCCACCCGCCACGGAGAACACGGCCTCGCGCCCGGCAGGGGCGGTGATGTCGGCCGCCACGGCCAGCACCTGGGGCACCTGAATTTCATACTCTTTGAGCCCCTTTGCGCGCGCCTGGCTTGCACATTCAGCTATCAAACGGGCAGCAGCCTGATCGAGTGCACCGGCATTGCGGGCGTTGATGACCACGTTGACGCCCTCGCGCACCAGCGCCTGCGCACAACCAAAGCCCAGCCCCTTGCTGGCGCCACACACCAGCGCCCATTTGCCTGCGATACCCAAATCCATAACAATCTCCAAGTTGCACACTGATACATATAGCGTGGGCAAATCATAAATGGAGAGTTGAACCATGAAATGGCTGCACCCTAACGCTCTGGCCACCTCACTGGCGGGGGTCGCGCTGGCCTTGGTCACTGGCGCCACCCATGCCCAGGAAAGTGCCGTGATCAAGCGCGCCACGCAGTTGCGCGACAGCCCCGCAGACAACGGTGCCAGCCTCGCCCCGCTGGAGGCCAACACCGTCGTGACACGCAGCAGCGAGCGCAAAGGCCCCTGGACCAAGGTGAGCACACCCCAAGGTGCCACAGGCTGGGTGCACATGTTCGATCTGGGCCCCCAATCCGGCGCGGCAGCAGCCAGCAACAACACCGCCACCGGCGGCCTGCGAGGCCTCGGGGGGCTGTTCGGCGGCAACAGCGGCGCGAACACCACCACAGCAACCTCCACAGTGGGCATTCGCGGCCTGGATGCTGAAGACATTGCCAAGGCACAACCCAACCCGGCCGCTGTGGGCAGGGTTGAAGGCATGCGGGTGAACGCCGACCAGGCGCGCCAGTTCGCCAGTTCCGCGTCGCTACAGGCGCGTGACGTGCCCGCCATGGCACAGCCCGCCTTGCCGTCCGGTGGGTCCGGCAGCCGCTCCGGTGGCAGTTCCGGCAACCCGTCCGACCCCAACTACAGCCCGAACTGAGGAGATGAACATGCACCGGAACTTCGGCCGGAAGCGCTGTGCAGGGGTGGCCGCCCTGTTGACTGCCCTGGCGGCGGTCCCCCTGGCGGCCTACAGCCAGAACGTCATGAACAACCTGCTGAACTCCCTAGGCGGCGGCCTAGGCTCGACGATCACGGGCGGCAAGGCCGCACCGGCTGCGCAAGGGGACGACCTGATCAGCCTGCTGACCCAGTCGCTGAACAACATCGACGAGCCCAAGGAGATCGAGATCGGCCGCCAGTTGGCCGCCCTGCTGCTGGGCGCCAAGCCTGCCCACCCGGACATGGCGCTGCAACGCTACGTGAACCGCCTGGGCCGCTGGATCAGCCTGCAGTCGCCCCGCCCCGGGCTGCCCTGGGCCTTTGTGGTGCTGGATGACGCCGGGTACAACGCCTTCGCCGCACCCGGTGGTTACGTGTTCGTGACCAAAGGCCTGATCGACCGCTGCGCCGACGAATCCGAACTTGCGGGCATCCTTGCGCACGAGATCACGCACGTGACCGCCAAGCACCACCTGCAGGCCATCCGGCAAAGCGCCATGGCGGGTGTGGGCACCCAGCTGCTGGCCTCACAGATCCGCACCAGCAACGTGGCGGGCCAGCTTGTCAAAGACCAGCTGCTGTCGCTGTTCCGCACGGTCTACACCAAAGGGCTGAGCCAGTCCGATGAGTTCGAAGCCGATCGCAGCGGCGTGGCCATGGCGGCCAAGGCCGGGTTCGACCCGTACGGGCTGGTGTCGGTGCTGCAGCAGCTACGCACCGTGACGCCGGACAACCCGATGTTCACGCTGACCATGTCCACCCACCCGGCCGCCCAGGCCCGCCTGGACTACCTGGAGCAGTCCATGGGTCGGCAGCTTGATGGGCTGGGGGGCTCCCGGGCCACGATTGCGCAGCGCCTGGGCGGTGGTGGTGGAGGCGGTGCACCAGCCGCACCCACACCCGCCAACCGGCCAGCGCCCGCCGCCAAAAAGGCGGGGTGAGGATGCGCCAGTACCCTGCTGCCAGGGTACGGCGGCCCCGCTTCAAGCACCCGGGCGGCGCGCCAGGCGGGTGAACACAAAAATCCCCGCCACCACCAGCGCCGTGCCCGCCGCCACCCAGACGGTGAAGGGCTCGCCCAGAATCCACACCCCCATCAGGATGGTGGACAGCGGCCCCACCATGCCCGCCTGGGCAGCCATGCCCGCGCCAATGCGCTCGATGGCCATCATCACCATCAACACCGGCGCGGCCGTGCACAACGTGGCGTTGAGGACAGATAGCCAGATCACCTCCGGCGCCACCACGGCAGCCTCCAGGGGCCGCAGCACCACAAACTGCGCCAGGCAGCACAGGCAGGCCACGGTGGTTGCCAGCCCCACCAGGCGCAGGGAACCCAGGCGTTGCACCATCTCGCCGCTGTAGACCAGATAGATGGCATAACTCACAGCACTCAGAAACACCAGCAGCGCCCCCCAGGCCACGTTGGTGCCCTGCAGGTTGGCCTCGTGGCCAAACACCAGCACCACCCCGCAGTAACTGACCAGCATGCCCGCTGCCTGCGCCCAGCGGATGCCCCGGCCATACAGCAGCCAGCCCAGCACCACGACCAGGGTGGGGTTGAGGTACAGGATGAGCCGCTCCAGGCTGGCGCTGATGTAGGCCAGTCCGGCAAAGTCGAGAAAACTCGCCAGGTAGTACCCCGTGATCCCGAGACCCAGCACACCCAGCCAGTCCTTGCGGCTCAGGGGCGGTTTGCCCCGGCTGGCCCACCAGGCCATCACGGCAAAGATGGGCAGCGCAAACAGCATGCGGTACATGATGAGCGTGACCGCGTCCACGCCGTGGCGGTACGCCAGCTTGACAATGATGGCCTTGCCACTGAACGCAATGGAGCCTGCCAGCGCCAGCAGCAGGCCCGAGGCCATGTGCGCCTTGGCAGTAGGCACCGGGGTGGGGGCCTGCGCGGATGGAGGGGGGGCTGACGACACGGGGCTTGGATTTTTTGTCAGAAAACGCGCGGGCTGAACGCACTGCGCACACGCTGATCGCTAGCCGCCGAGTGTGACAGGCATCCCCAACCAGTGCCATCGAAGCTCTGTGTGGGCACCCCCTTCATCAGCGATGGCCAGAAGTGGCGCAGGCCCCGCATCGCTCCGTTGGACAGCTCAACCTTGCTTGTGAAACACCTTGTGATGCAGGCGCCGCAGCGACCACCACACGCCCACAGCCACCACGGGAATGGCAATGGCCGCAGTGGTTTCGGGCGACAGGGGCCAGCCCAGCTTTTGCGCTCCTTTCGCCAGGTAGCTCACCAGACCCACGATGTAGTAGGTGATGGCCGCCACGGACAGTCCCTCCACGGTGGACTGCATCTTGAGCTGCAGGTCCTGCCGGTGGTTCATGGTGGTCAGCAGTGCCTGGCTGCTTTGCTGCTGCTCGATCTCCACGCGGGTGCGCAGCAGGTTGCTCATGCGCGAGACACGCTGCGATAGTGCGTCCTGGCGGCGCGCAGCCCACTCGCAGGTACTGCGTGCAGGGGTCAGGCGCCGGTCCATGAACTCGCGGATGGTCTGCATGCCCGCCAGGCGCGATTCGGCAATGTCCTCGATGCGCTTGTCCAGCAGCTCGAAGTAGGCGCTGCTGGCCGAAAACCGCGAGTGCGAGGCGGCATATTGGCTCTCCACCTGGCCGGCCAGCCGGGTCAGGCGGTCCAGCAGGGCCGGCTCATCGTCACGGTTGGCGGTGCGGATGGCATTGGCCAGCTCGGCCAGTTCGCGCTCGGCAAAGGCCAGGACGCTGGCCGCTTCGCGGGCGGCGGGCAGGCCCAGCAAGGCGGCCATGCGGTAGGTTTCGATTTCCAGCAGGCGCTGCACAAGGCGCCCCAGGCGGCGCGGCGTCATGCCCCCCGCCAGCAGCACCATGCGCGAAAAACCGTCGGCATGGATGGCGAAGTCGGTGTAGACCTCGCCATGGCCATCGGCCACGGTGGAGGCCACCAGCGTGTCCTCGTGCAGCACATGTTTGACCAGCGAACCCGAGCCAAAGGTGTGCGTCGGCAGCACCCACAGGTTCAGACTGCACAGGCACTGCCCGGGCAAAGCGGCCAGCCAGTCGTGGGGCACGGCATCCATGGCGCTGACGGGCTCGCGCTCGCCAAAAGCCTCCATGGGGGCTGGCACCATGAAGGTCCAGGTGACGAACTCGGTGTGCAGCTCCCAGCGCATGCGAAAGGCGCCCAGATCCATCCGCAGATGGGTGGTGTGCGCATCCGGCAGGGCCATGTGGTGGTCGCGCAAAAGCGCGGCAACATGGGCCCGGCTCGCCTCGCGCCCGGCAGCATCGGCCAGCATCACGATATGTGCGATGGCCAGGGGGGCATTCATCGCCTCGGGCGGGCGGGCGTGGATTTCGTTGTGCAGCATGGCCCGGTGGGGGTGCTGCGCGGGATGGAATGGTGTGGGCATGCGGACCTCTGCCTGCGATTGTGTACCGGCAACAGCAGCCAGAAACGAATGCCTCTGCCCAAAAAACAACGGCACCCTCAGGTGCCGTTGTTCAGTCAGGGAAAGCAGGAAGCCCGAGGGCGATCAATCTTCCACAAAAGCTTCTTCGCGCTTGTTCTTCACGGCAGGCAGCAGCACGATGATGAGCAGCAGGGCCGCAGCCGCCAGCAGGCCAGCCGACAGAGGACGCGTCACGAACACGCTCCAGTCACCGCGCGAGAGCAGCAGCGCACGGCGCAAGTTCTCTTCCATCATCGGGCCCAGGATGAAACCCAGCAGCAAAGGCGCGGGTTCGGTACCCAGCTTGTAGAAAATGTAGCCAATCAGGCCGAACGCACCCACCATCCAGATATCGAAGGTGTTGTTGTTGGTGGAGTACACACCCACCGCGCAGAACAACACGATCGAGGGGAACAGCCAGCGGTAGGGCACTGTGAGCAGCTTGATCCAGATGCCGATCAGCGGCAGGTTCAGGACGATCAGCATGGCATTGCCGATCCACATCGAAGCGATCAGGCCCCAGAACAGTTCGGGGTTGCTGGTCATCACCTGGGGACCAGGCTGGATGTTGTGGATGGTCATGGCGCCCACCATCAGCGCCATCACGGCGTTGGGTGGAATGCCCAGGGTCAGCAGGGGGATGAACGAGGTCTGCGAGCCCGCGTTGTTGGCCGACTCGGGAGCCGCCACGCCACGGATGTTGCCTTGGCCAAAAGGCACTTCGCCAGGTTGCAGCTTGGTCTTCTTTTCCACCGTGTAGGCGGCAAAAGCGGCCAGCAGAGCACCACCACCGGGCAAGATGCCCAGGGCAGCACCCAGCGAGGTGCCACGCAGCACGGCAGGAATCATGCGCTTGAAGTCGTCCTTGGTGGGGAAGAGTCCTTCCACCTTGGCAGTGAACACCTCGCGGTCTTCGTCGGGACGCGACAGGTTGGCAATGATTTCACCGTAGCCGAACACGCCCATGGCGATGGTCACGAAGCCAATGCCATCGGTCAGCTCAGGGATGTCGAAGCTGAAGCGCGCCACGCCCGAGTTCACGTCGGTACCCACCAGGCCCATCAGCAGGCCCAGCACGATCATGCCCACCGCCTTGAGCAGGGAGCCCGAGGCCAGCACCACCGCGCCGATCAGGCCCAGCACCATCAGCGAGAAATACTCGGCCGGGCCAAACTTGAAGGCGACTTCGGTCAGCGGAGGTGCGAAGGCCGCCAGAATCAGCGTGCCTACACAGCCTGCAAAGAACGAACCCAGGCCGGCAGCCGCCAGCGCCGGGCCCGCGCGGCCCTTGCGCGCCATCTGGTAGCCGTCGATCACGGTCACCACCGACGACGACTCGCCAGGCAGATTCACCAGAATGGCGGTAGTGGAACCACCGTATTGCGCGCCGTAGTAGATACCGGCCAGCATGATCAGCGCCGCCACGGGCGGCAGCGCATAGGTGGCCGGCAGCAGCATGGCGATGGTTGCCACGGGGCCAATGCCGGGCAACACGCCAATCAGCGTACCCAGCAGACAACCGACAAAACAGTAAATCAGGTTCTGGAACGTGAACGCCACGCCAAAACCCATCGAGAGGTTATTGATCAAATCCATGGTCGGTGCTCCTGCTCAACCCGTGATGAAACTGGGCCACACGGGGAACTGCAGCTTGAGCGCCCAGACGAATGCCACATAACTGCCAATGGCCAACACGGTGGCCAGGAGGAACACGGACTTCGCGTGAAACTCCTGACCCGCCAGACTCGCAATGAAGGTCAGTGCATAGATGCCCACGATGAGGCCCATGGCCGGAACCCCGAGGCTGGGCAACCCTCCCAGCAAAATGCCGAACGCGAAGTTGGCAGCCAGGATGAAGAACAGCGGCTTCCAGGCCCACTTGCCGATCTTGTCGCCATCCTGGGTCTCCACCGTGACTGCCTTGAAGGTGATCACGCTGCCGATGATGGCAAGCAAGATACCCAGCAACAGGGGGAAATAGCCGGGCCCCATGCGGGCGCCAGTGCCGACGTTGTACGTGGTTGCACCCCACGCAAACGCCACTCCGACACCCATGAACATGAGGCCGGAAAAAAAGTCTTTTTGACTCTTGATTTTCACGAAATGTCTCCTAGGCGGAAATCTTGACTGCGCGATTGTGCGTGCAAGCATGGCCCGCGCGAATGTGGATTCCACCTACATCCAGTAACGCCCCATGGCCACACCGCGCGGGCAAAGCATCGCGTGCGAACCACGAACCGCTGCCCAGGGAGACGCCTGTACGGCGCTGGGCGCGTTACTCCAGCGGGGGAGTGGCCGCGATCACTTCGTCCATGGTGGTCAACCCCTCGGCCACCCGCAGCGCCCCCGCCAGACGCAGCGGACGCATGCCGTCCTGCACAGCCTGGCGGCGCAGGGTGTCGATGGATGGGGCCTGGGTGATCCGGTCCTTGAGTGCTTCGCTCACGGTCAGCAATTCATACAGCCCCATGCGCCCACGGTAACCGCCCATGCGGCAGTCCACGCAACCCACGGGTTTGTAGGGCTGGTAGGCGCCATTGATCTTCCAGGGCTTGACGACCTCGGCCAGCGCATCGCGCGAAGCCGTTTCGTCCCGCTGTTTGCACTGCTTGCACAGCGTACGCACCAGCCGCTGGGCCAGCACGCCCAGCAAGGTGGCGTTGAGCAGGTAGGGCGGCACCCCCAGCTCCATCATGCGGGTGATGGCACTGGGTGCATCATTGGTGTGCAGCGTCGAAAACACGAGGTGCCCCGTGAGCGCAGCCTGGATGGCCATTTCTGCGGTCTCCAGATCCCGGATTTCACCCACCATGATGATGTCCGGATCCTGGCGCATCAGGGCACGCAGGCCTTCGGCAAAGTTGAAATCGAGCTGCGGCTGCACCTGGGTCTGGTTGAAGCTGGGTTCGATCATTTCAATCGGGTCTTCCACCGTGCTCACGTTGACCTCTTCGGTCGCCACACGCTTGAGCGTGGAGTACAGCGTGGTGGTCTTGCCCGAGCCCGTGGGCCCGGTCACGAGGATGATGCCGTGCGGGCGTTTGACCAGCGCCTCCCAGCGCTGTGCGTCGTGCTGTGCAAAACCCAGGGCATCCAGGTCCTTGACCGCGTTGTCCGGATCAAAGATCCGCATGACCATCTTTTCGCCGAATGCGGTGGGCAGCGTGGACAGGCGCATTTCCACTTCTTCGCCGCGCGGGTTGCGCGTCTTGATGCGACCGTCCTGCGGGCGGCGTTTTTCCACCACATCAATGCGACCCAGCAGCTTGATGCGCGACACCATGGCGTTGTGCACCCCCATTGGCATCTGGTAGACCGGGTGCAGCACACCGTCGATGCGGAAACGGATCACGCCCTGCTCGCGGCGCGGCTCCAGGTGGATGTCGCTCGCACGCTGGTCAAACGCGTACTGCCACAGCCAGTCCACCACCTTGACCACACCCTGGTCGTTGGCGTCGAGCTGCTTGTTGCTTTTGCCCAGCTCCACCAGCTGTTCAAAGCTGCTGCCGCCCGAATTCCCCCCCGCCTTCTGCGCCGCACGCACGGATTTGGCCAGTGCAAAAAACTCCGCAGTGAACCGGTGGATGTCCTGCGGGTTGGCCACCACACGGCGCACCGCGCGGTGCGACTGGCGCTCCACCTCGGCCACCCAGTCGTCGATGAAGGGCTCGGCCGTGGCCACCACCACTTCTTTGGCCGAAACCTGCACGGGCAGCACCTTGTGGCGCTCGGCGTAGGTAGCGCTCATGGTGTCGGCCACACGGCCCACATCCACCTTGAGTGGGTCAATCCGCATGTAGTCCAGGCCTGCCCGCGTGGCCAGGTACTCGGACAGCGCCTCGATATCGAGCGGCCTGCCGTCGCTTGCACGCTCCATGGCCACACTGGCCAGTCGCACCAGCGCATGCTGCGAACTTTCGGCCTGTGAGCAGCGGGCAATGGTGCGCTGCGCTTCCTCGCGCGAGATCACATGGTCATCGCTGAGCCACTGCACCATGCGGCGCCAGTCCACCGGACCGACGTGCTTCGCGGCCTTCAGGCGGCCGGGGATGTCCACGGAGGCATTCATGTCAAAAACCTTTCAGGGGGCCACCGGCTTGAACGCCCGCAGCCATTTGGTGGTGGGCAGATCCCAGCGCGCCTGGATCGCTTCGGCCTGTTCCGCCAGCTCCGCACGTTTGGGCCGAGAGGGCGTGCGCTGTGCCAGCACCACCGTATTGCCCTCGCGGGTTGGCTTGAATGCCCACAGCGCATCGTTGCCAAAGGCCTGGGCCATGCTCTGGAGGCTGCGGTCAAAGCTGGACGCACGGCCGAACAGGTTGACCGTCATGCAGCCCGTGTCCGACAGCAACGCCCGGCAATCAGCATAAAAATCCGGGCTATCCAGAACCGGCGCTGCGGCCTCGTGGTCGTAGAGATCCACCGCCAGCGCATCGACCGTGCCCAGCCACATGGGGTTCTGGATCTCCTTGGCCGCATCGGCCAGCACCACACGCAGCTTGGGGCCATCGGGCGGCAGCTTGAACCACTGGCGACACACAGCCAGCACCTGCGGGTTCAGCTCGATCGCTGTACTGCAGATGCGCAGCTTCTTGTGGCAAAACTTGGTGATGGCGCCTGCCCCCAGGCCCAGTTGCATGGCATGGCCCTTGGACACCTGCGCCAGGTCGGAAAACAGCAGCCAGGCCATCATGCGCTGCACATACTCCAGCTCCAGCGCAAAGGGCTCATCAATGCGCATGGAACCCTGGATCCACGGTGTACCCAGGTGCAGGTGGCGCACCTCACCGTCGTCCGACACACTGACTTCGGGCAACTCTTGCAGTTTTTCTTTTTTGCGGGTCATTCAAAGCGTTCAAAGCAGGCGGTGGGCCGACAACACTGCCGCCCAGGCCGCCAATTTACGGTCAAAACTCCAGGACGCGTTGGCCGGGCTGGTCGATGGCAGTCGCACGGATTGCAACGGCGGCCTGTGCAGCGCCGCCAGGCTGGCCTGCACCGCCGGGGCATGCCGGAAGCTCTCGGCCCCGTTGTGGGCCACGGCCACCAGCCGGGGACAGCGCCCGAGCAAGCGGGCAAAGTCGTTGACAAGGGGGTTGCGGATACTGGTGTCCAGGCTGCCTTCGCGTTCGCAGCTGGCATAGACATCCCACAGCCCCAGCCCGCGCGCCAACAGCCAGTCGCAGCGCTGCAGGTAATGCTCCGGCCCGGCTGCGGGCAGTGGATGCTGCGGCCAGAGGGCCTGCAGGATCTTCCAGAAATGGTTTTGGGGGTGAGCATAGTACTGCTGCGCCCGCAAGGAGGCCGCGCCCGGAAAACTGCCCAGCACCAGCACCACCGTCTTTTCAGACGCCACGGGTGGCAAGCCCTGCCACCGAACAGGAGCAGGAACAGGCGCAAGGCTGGGGGCGCAGAGGTCGGACATGGGCCAATTCTGGACCGAAACCACGCAAGCACCTTGGGGTGGCCGCAAAAAAAGATAGCTGTAAACCGTTTACCACACGGCCCAAAGCTCCCAAATTACTCCTCAATTTCGCCGTCAATGCCTCGCAACGCCAGCAAGGGCACCAGCCGGGGCAGTGCCGCGCAGGCGTTGGCCGTGGTGGCCTGGGCCAGTGCCGCCAGGGGCTGGCCACGCAGCTGCGCCAGCACCTCGGCAATGCGCGGCAACTCGGCCGGGGCATTGCGCCCCTGGGGCAGGCCCTCGGCCCGCTGTGCGGCCGGGGTATAGAGCCAGTGGGGCGGGATGTCGGGGGCGTCGGTCTCCAGGACCAGCGCCTCCTCGGGCAGCTCGGCCGCAAGGCGCCGCAGCTGCAAGGCGCGGTCGTAAGTCATGGCGCCGCCAAAGCCGAGCTTGAAACCCAGGCCGATGAAGGCCTGCGCCTGCTGCAAGCTCCCGTTGAAGGCATGCGCAATGCCGCCACGCACCGGCAGGTCCCGCAGGCCCTTGAGCAGCTTGTCGGCCGACCGGCGCACATGCAGGATCACCGGCAGGTCGAACCGGCGGGCCAGCTGCAGCTGGGCCCGGTAAAACCGCTCCTGCCGCGTGGGGTCCAACCCCGGCACGAAGTAGTCCAGGCCGATCTCGCCGATGGCCACCAGGCACGGGTCGGCATGGTGCTGGGCCAGCATCTCTTGCAACAG
Organism: Acidovorax sp. GW101-11A03; assembly: GCF_059424825.1. Taxonomy (NCBI): domain Bacteria; kingdom Pseudomonadati; phylum Pseudomonadota; class Betaproteobacteria; order Burkholderiales; family Comamonadaceae; genus Acidovorax; species Acidovorax sp. GW101-11A03. The sequence goes on from NZ_JBWKZU010000007.1 coordinate 115,806, forward strand.
CGCCACGTCCCCATCGTCGGCACGCCCGGTGTAGAGCGGGTGGATGCCCAGCGCATAGCTGTCCCCATGCTGGTGCGCCAGCAGGCGCACGGTCTCCCAGTTGCTGCGCTCCACGGCCGGGATCACGCAATGCCCCACCCCCTGTACGGTCGCCTCCTGGCGCACCGCATTGCGGTCGGCATCGAATTCGGGCGCATCAAGATGGCAGTGGGTGTCAATCCAGGCGGTCGTCATGCACCGATGATGCCCCATGCGACGCGGTCCACACTGCGGTGGTAGCCCTGCGTGTGCATTTACGGGCAAACCGTGCTACCGTCATTTGCGTGCGCCAGCCCTCGGCGCAATTGAACCTGCGAATGCGCTTCCGGGGACGCCCCGAGAGCACCCGCAGGCTCCCAGAGCAAAGGTGACAGGATGCCCCGGCCCGCCCTCTACAGCAGCTCTCGCCCCGCCCGCAGCCGTGCCCCCGCCCCGGTGGTGGCCGCACCCGCAGCACCTGCGAACGCTGCCCAGCCCTCTGCCGATGCGCCGCCCGCGCTGCAGGATGCGGCCCGGAACCAGGCGGCGGCCCCACACGCTCCTCCAGTGCGGCGCCAGCTGTGGGCCCTCTGGACCATCGTGGTGCTGTTGGCAGCCCTGCTGGTAGCCAGCGCCTGGCACAGCAGCCGCAGCCCTGCCCGCAAGATCACCCAGGACGACATCGATGCCGCCGTGCTGCGCACGCTGGAAACCACCACGCCGCCATCGGCCGCTGCCCGCGCCGTAGAAAGCATCGCCCCCTCCATCGTGCGCGTGGTGGGCTACGGCCGCAGCAAGAACGGCAAGGAGGAAGTCGAGCGGGGCATCGGCACGGGCGTGGTCATCGTGGACAAGGGCGTCATCCTGACCAACCTGCATGTGGTGGCGGGCGCCGACCGCATCGGCATCACCTTCCACGACGGGCTGGAAACCACCGCCAGCATCACCGGTGCCCAGCCCGAGAACGACCTGGCCGTGCTGCAGGCACACAAGGTGCCCGATGACCTGGAAGCCGCCACCCTGCGCTCCACCCAGAACCTGCGCCCGGGCGACCACGTGGTGGCCGTGGGTTTCCCCTTCGGCATCGGCCCCTCGGCATCTGCCGGGGTGGTGTCGGGCCTGCAGCGCGAATTCACCTCGCCCGAGGGCAAGCGCCAGCTCAGCAACCTGATCCAGTTCGACGCGGCGGCCAACCCCGGCAACTCGGGCGGGCCACTGGTCACGCTCGATGGCGAAGTGGTGGGCATCGTCACCGCCATCCTCAACCCCACGCCCGCGCGCACCTTCATCGGCATCGGGTTTGCGGTGCCGATCGAGAACGCGGCCTCGGCCGTTGGCATGCCCCCCTTCTGACCCCGACCGTCCCCAAGGAGCACCATGGATACCACACCATCCCCCAGCGCCATGAACAACGCCGCCACCGCCACCCTCATGGAGCAGGTGCTCTATGAAGTCAAACGCGTGGTGGTGGGCCAGGACCGCTTTCTGGAGCGCGTCATGGTCGCCATGCTCGCCCAGGGCCACCTGCTGGTCGAAGGCGTGCCGGGCCTGGCCAAGACGCTCACCGTGAAGACGCTGGCCAGCACCATCCAGGGCAGCTTCAAGCGCATCCAGTTCACGCCCGACCTGGTGCCCGCCGACCTGGTGGGAACGCGTCTGTACAACCAGAGAACGGGCGAATTCAGCACCACGCTGGGCCCCGTGTTCACCCATCTGCTGCTGGCCGACGAGATCAACCGCGCGCCCGCCAAGGTGCAGAGCGCGCTGCTGGAGGTGATGCAGGAGCGCCAGGTCACGATTGCGGGCGAAACCCACAAGGTGCCCGAGCCCTTCTTGGTGATGGCCACGCAGAACCCCATCGAGACCGAGGGCACCTACGCGCTGCCCGAGGCGCAGGTGGACCGCTTCATGATGAAAGTGCTGATCGACTACCCCACCGAAGAAGAAGAGTTTGTGATCGCCCAGCGCGCGCTGGACAAGCCCGTGCAGGTGCTGCCCGTGGCCACCACCGCCCAGCTAGCGGCGCTGCAGGCAGAATGCCGCACGGTGTATGTGGACCCTTCCCTGCTGCAACACGCGGTGAAACTGGTGGCCGCCACGCGGGTGCCCGCCAAGCATGGCCTCAAAGACCTGGCCGGCTTCATCGCCTGTGGCGCCAGCCCCCGCGCGACCATTGCCCTGGCCGAGGGTGCCCAGGCCCTGGCCATGCTGCGCGGGCGCAACTATGTGCTGCCCGAAGACATGACCGACCTGACTGCCGATGTGCTGCGCCACCGCATTGCGCTGTCGTATGAGGCGCTGTCCGAAGGGCTGGATGCCGACGCACTCATCCAGCGCATCATGGCCAAGATTCCTGCGCCCGCGCGGCCTTTGCACCATGAACAAAAAGTGGCCTGAGCCTCCGATATGAGCAACAAGCCGCCCAACACCCCCTCCGCCACAGTCCACACCCTGCCGACCTTGCCCGGGCAGGCCGACCGGCTGCTGCGCGAGCTGGAGTGGAAGGTCATCCGCCGCCTCGATGGTCTGCTGCAAGGCGACTACCGCACCCTGATGCGCGGCAGCGGGCTGGACCTGGCCGACCTGCGCGAGTACCAGCCACACGACGACGTGCGGCACATTGACTGGAACGTGACCGCCCGCCTGAACCAGCCCCATGTGCGCGTGTTCACCGAAGACCGCGAGATGACCGCCTGGTTCCTGCTGGACCTGAGCCCCTCGATCAGCTTTGGACCGGAAGGGCGTGCCAAACGCGACATCCTCACCGGCTTTGTGGCCGTGCTCTCGCGCCTGCTCACACGCCACGGCAACCGCGTGGGCGCCATGCTGTACGGCGGCGCCAGCGACCAGGCCGAACGCGCGGTAGACGCCGTGCTGCCACCCCGCAGCAGCCGCGCCCATGTGCTGCACCTGGTGCACCGCCTGCTGGCCCCTACCCCGCCCGCCACGCCCCAGCCCAAAGGCGGCGGTGCGGCCACCGAGCTGCACCGGCTGCTGCAAACCGGTCTGGCCAACCTGCGCCGCCGCGCCACCGTGTTTGTGGTGTCCGACTTCATCAGCGCTCCGGGCTGGGAGAAACCCCTGGCGCAACTGGCCCAGCGCCACGACGTGGTGGCCGTGCGGCTGCTCGACCCGCTGGAGCTGGAGCTGCCCGACCTGGGCCTGATCACCCTGCGCGACGCCGAAAGCGGCGAGCAACTGCAGGTGGACACCCACGATGCCGCCTTCCGCCGCCGCTTTGCACAGCTGGCGGCCGAGCGCGAGGCCACACTGCGCGACGGTCTGGCGCGCGCCGGGGCCGACACGCTGGAGCTGTGCACCGACGACGACCTGGTGGACGCCCTGCTGCGCTTCATGGACCTGCGCCAACGCCGCGTGCGGGCGCCCCGCGCCACGGCGGATGCCACCGCGACCCACCCCCACTACGCCACCTGAGGACCCGCACCATGGTTTTTCTCTGGCCCACCCTGCTCTGGCTGCTGCTGGTTGCGCCCCTGCTGGTGCTGCTGTACTGGTGGCTGCTGCACCGGCGCAAGAAGACCGCGCTGAGCTACTCCAGCCTGTCGCTGGTGCGCGAGGCCCTGGGCCCCGGCCAGCGCCTGCGGCGCCACATCCCGCCCGCACTCTTTCTACTGGCTCTCATTGCGCTGCTACTGGCCGCCGCGCGGCCCCTGGCGGTGATCACCCTGCCCTCGCAAGACCAGACCATCATGCTGGCCATGGATGTGTCGGGCAGCATGCGCGCGGCCGACGTGGAGCCCGACCGCATCACCGCTGCGCAAAACGCCGCCAAGGCCTTCATTGCCGAGCTGCCGCGCCATGTGCGCGTGGGCATCGTGGCCTTTGCGGGCAGCGCCCAGCTGGCGCAACTGCCCACACAAAGCCGCGAAGACCTGGTCAAGGCTATCGACAGCTTTCAGCTGCAGCGCGGCACGGCCACAGGCAACGGCATCATGCTGTCGCTGGCCACGATCTTTCCCGATGCGGGCATCGACATCGCAGCACTGGGTGGCCGCCAAGCCATGCGCCCCAAGCCCATCGACGAAATCGGCAAGCAGGACCCGGCCAAGCCCTTCACCCCCGTGGCACCGGGCTCCTACAACTCGGCCGCCATCATCATGCTGACCGACGGGCAGCGGACCACGGGCGTGGACCCGCTCGAAGCCGCCAAGTGGGCGGCCGACCGCGGCGTGCGCGTGTACACCGTGGGCGTGGGCACGGTGCAAGGTGAGACCATTGGATTTGAAGGCTGGTCCATGCGCGTACGGCTGGACGAAGAGACGCTGAAAGCCGTAGCCGCGCGCACCAACGCCGAATATTTCCATGCCGCCACGGCGGCCGACCTCAAGAAGGTCTACCAGACCCTCAGCTCACGCCTGACGGTGGAGAAGCGCGAAACCGAAATTTCCGCCCTGCTCGCGCTGGCGGGCGCTGTGCTGGCCCTGCTGGCGGCGGCGCTGTCGGTGTGGTGGTACGGACGGGTGATGTAGCCCCCCGAGCCCCGCCGGGCGCAGGCACAGGGCCCCTGCCTCGGCACTCCAATTCGTCGGCCCTGGTATTCGCACAAAGGAGATCATTCCATGCGTTCCCTGATCCGCACCACGGCCCTGGCCGCCCTTCTGGCCACTGCCGCAGGCATGGCGCTGGCCCACAACTGCCCCAACGAGATGAAGGCCATCGACGCCAAGCTCGCCACCAACCCCAGCCTGTCGGCCGACAACGCGGCCAAGGTCAAACAGCTGCGCGCCGATGGCGAAACCCACCACAAGGCGGGCAAACACGACGATTCAATGAAGGCGCTGGCCGAGGCCAAGAAGATCCTCGGGATCTGAACCGGCGCGCCTATCCAGCCAGAGCGATCAGGCGCGTGGCGCCTGCAGCTTTCCTTCTGCAATCCGCACCACGCGGCCGCAGCGCACGGCCAGGGATTCGTCGTGCGTCACCATCACAAACGCCGTGCCATGGTCGCGCGCGAGCTGGAGCATCAGCTCGAACACGCCATCGGCCGTGCCCCGGTCCAGGTTGCCGGTGGGCTCGTCGGCCAGCACACAGGCCGGCCGCGTGACCAGCGCGCGCGCAATGGCCACACGCTGGCGCTCGCCGCCCGACAACTCGGCCGGACGGTGGTGCACGCGCGCCTTCAGGCCCACGGCCGCCAGTACCTGCTCGGCCGCCTGGTGGGCCTGTTCAGAAGGCATGCGGCGGATGCGCAGCGGCATGGCCACGTTGTCCAACGCGCTGAATTCGGGCAGCAGATGGTGAAACTGGTAGATAAAGCCCAGGTGCTGGTTGCGCAACTGGCCCTGCTCCTGGGGCGACAGCGCCGACAGCTCGGCCCCCTTGAGCCGCACCGACCCGGCCGTGGGCGCATCCAGCCCGCCCAGCAGGTGTAGCAAGGTGCTCTTGCCCGAGCCCGATGCACCAACAATGGCCAGGGTTTCGCCCGCATGCACCTGCAGGTCCACGCCTTGCAGCACGGTCACGTCCAGGCGGCCTTCGGTAAAGCGCTTGGTCAGGCCCCGAGCCTCCAGCACCACCGCACCATTTATCAAACCATTTTGGCCGTTACCGCCTGATGGTATTGGGTTGAAAGCTACATTATTCATAGCGGAGAGCTTCTGCGGGGTTCACACGGCTGGCGCGCCAGCTGGGGTAGAGCGTGGCCACAAAGGCCAGCACGAGCGAGATCAAGCCGATGGGCACGATGTCGCTGCTTTGTGGCTCGCTGGGCATCTTGCTGATGAGGTAGATGTCCTTGGGCAAAAAGCTCGCGTTCAGCGCCTTTTCGATGGCGGGCACGATCACGTCGATGTTGAACGCAATGCCCAGGCCCAGCAGCAGGCCCACGGCCGTGCCGATCACGCCCACCATGGCACCTTGCACCACGAAGATGCCCATGATGCTTTTCGGGCTGGCGCCCAGCGTGCGCAGGATGGCGATGTCGGCGCGCTTGTCGGTCACCGTCATCACCAGCGTGGACACCAGGTTGAATGCCGCCACGGCCACGATGAGCGTGAGGATGATGAACATCATGCGTTTTTCGAGCTGCACGGCGGCAAACCAGGTGCGGTTCTGCTGCGTCCAGTCGCGGATCAGCAGTTGGCCGCTGAGCGTGCCCGCCAATTGCTGCGCCACCTCGCGCGCCTGGTGCAGGTCCTTGAGCTTGAGGCGCACGCCCGTGGGGCCCTCCAGGCGGAAGATGCGCTGCGCGTCCTCATGGTGCAACAACACCAGCGCAGAGTCGTATTCATAGTGGCCCGAGTCGAACGTGCCCGCCACCGTCATCTGCTTGAGGCGTGGCACCACGCCTGCAGGCGTCACCTGACCGGCGGGCGCAATCAGCGTCACCGGGTCGCCCACCCGCACGCCCAGGGCACGGGCCAGTTCGCCGCCCAGCACCACGCGAAACTCACCGGGCACCAGTTGCTGCAGCACCTTCTCGTTGGTGGCGGCCAGGTCGGTCACCGCGCCCTCCAGCGCCGGGTCGATGCCCCGCACCAGCGCACCCTTCATGTCCTCGCCCCGCGCCAGCAAAGCCTGCGCGGCCACAAAGGGTGCGGCGCCGATCACGTTGGGGTTTTGTTTGGCCTCGGCCAGCGTGCGCGCAGGGTCGGGCAGCGCTGCGCCCTGGGGGGCAAAAATTTCGATGTGCGAGACCACACTGAGCATGCGGTCGCGCACTTCCTTCTGAAAGCCGTTCATCACGCTGAGCACGATGATGAGCGCCGCAACCCCGAGCGCAATGCCCAGCATGGACACGCCCGAGATGAACGAGATGAAGCCATTGCGCCGCGTGGCGCGGCCCGCGCGCGTGTAGCGCCAGCCCAGGGCCAGTTCGTAGGGGATTTTCATGGAATGGGAAAGAAGGCCTCGCCCCAGCGGAATGCCGGGGCCGGGCCGGACAGATTGTGGCATCCCGGACAATAGCGGGATGTCGGACACCACCCATTTGCTGATCCCGGGCGCAGCGAGCGCCTCTGAAGGATGCCAGCAAGCCCTGCAAAACCTCCCCCTCCCCCACCTGGACCGGCTCCTTGCCCGGCTCAGCCCCCACACCGCCCAGAGCGACGACGGCGAGGAAACCAGCTTCACCCCCCCGCACGAACGCGCCCTGGCCCGCGCCCTGGGCCTGCCTGCCGAGGACGGCCACATCCCCTGGGCCGCCTGGCACCGCCACCAGCAAGGTCTTTCGACGGACGCAGAAGCCTGGGCCTTTGTCACCCCCTGCCAGTGGCAGGTCAGCACCGACCACGTCACCTTGCGCGACCCGGAGCAACTGGGCCTCAATGAGACCGCATCGCGCGCGCTGCTGGCCATCGTGGCGCCCTGGTTTGCCGAAGACGGCATCACCTTGCACTATGAGCAGCCCACGCGCTGGCTCGCCAGCGGCCCGCTGTTTGCCAACCTGGCTACCGCATCGCTGGAACGGGTGCTGCTGCGCGACGTGCGCGCCTGGATGCCCGACGCCAAGCAGGCCCGCACCCTGCACCGCCTGCACAGCGAGATGCAGATGCTGCTCTACACCCACGCCTTCAACGACGAGCGCGGGGCGCGCGGGCTGCCGGTGGTCAACTCCTTCTGGGTGCATGGCGCGGGCGCGCTGCCCCAGCCGGTGCCCGCCCCTTCCGCCGCCCCCTCCATGCCCACCCCGCTGCGCGATGCCGCGCTGCGCGAAGACTGGCGCGCATGGGCCCAGGCCTGGACCGCGCTGGACGCGGGCCCTGTGGCCGGGCTGCTGCGCCAGGCCGAGGCAGGCGCGCCTGTGATGCTCACGCTGTGCGGCGAGCGCAATGCGCAGGCCTTCCACAGCGCGCCCCGCTCTCTGTCACAGCGTTTTCAAGGCTTTTTCAGGCCCCTGCGCGCGGCAGACATGCTCCATAAGCTATGAAAATAGTAGCAAGAGACATTCCCCCCCGCGCCGCCTGGGCGCTGGAGCAGGCCGGTGTGCACCCGCTGCTGGCCCGCCTGTACGCTGCACGCGGTGTGCGCGCCCATGAGGAGCTGGACGACGGCCTGGGCCGCCTGCTGCCCCCGTCGGGATTGAAGGGCATCGACGCCGCCGCGCGCCTGCTGGCCGACGCCATGGCGCAGAACCAGCGCCTGGTCATCGTGGCCGACTACGACTGCGACGGTGCCACCGCCTGCGCCGTGGGCGTGCGCGGCCTGCGCCTGCTGGGCGCCCGGAACGTGGACTACCTGGTGCCCGACCGCGTGACGGACGGCTACGGCCTCACGCCCCCCATCGCCCGCCGTGTGGCCGAGCGCGGCGCCGACATGCTCATCACCGTGGACAACGGCATCGCCAGCGTCGAAGGCGTGGCGGAGGCCAAGGCCCTGGGCCTGCAGGTGCTCGTCACCGACCACCACCTGCCCGGCCCCGCGCTGCCGGCGGCCGATGCCATCGTCAACCCCAACCAGCCCGGCTGCACGTTCGAGAGCAAGTCCATGGCCGGGGTGGGCGTGATGTTCTACACACTGTTGGCGCTGCGCGCCGAGTTGCGCGCGCGCGGCGTGTTTGACGCCGCCAGCCAACCGAAGCTCGACCCGCTGCTCACCCTGGTGGCGCTAGGCACCGTGGCCGACGTGGTCAAGCTCGACGCCAACAACCGCCGCCTGGTCGCCCAGGGCCTCAAACGCATTCGCATGGGCCAGATGCCCGCAGGCATCGCTGCGCTCTTCCATGCCGCAGGCCGCAAGGCGCCCGCCGCCACCACCTTCGATTTTGGTTTCGCTTTAGGCCCACGCATCAACGCTGCCGGGCGGCTGGCAGACATGACGCTGGGCATCGAATGCCTGCTGACCGACGACGCAGGCCGCGCCGCAGAACTCGCCAGCACGCTCGACGGCATCAACCGCGAGCGCCGCGAGATCGAGGGCGGCATGCGCGAGCAGGCCATGCTCATGGCCGAAAGCCTGTTCGACGAAAGCGAAGAGCCGCCCCCAGCCATCAGCGTGTTCGACCCCGACTTCCACGAGGGCGTGGTCGGCATCGTGGCCAGCCGCATCAAGGACAAGCTGCACCGCCCCACGTTCGTGTTTGCCGCGAGCAGTGCGCCGGGCAAGGAGCATGAGCTCAAAGGCTCGGGCCGCTCCATCCCCGGCTTTCATCTGCGCGACGCACTCGACCTGGTGGCCAAGCGCCACCCGGGCGTGATCCTCAAATTTGGCGGCCACGCCATGGCGGCGGGTTGCACCGTGGCCGAGGAATCGTTCGACGTGTTCGAGCAGGCCTTTGCCCAGGTCGCGCAAGAATGGCTGGACGCCGCCACCCTCACCCGCCGCATCGAAACCGACGGCCCGCTGGCCCCCGAATACTGCCGTGCCGACATCGTGGACACCCTGCATCGCGAGGTCTGGGGCCAGGGTTTTGCGCCGCCCACCTTCAGCGAAGAAGTGCAGATCGTGAGCCAGCGCCTGGTGGGCGAGGCCAAGAACCACCTGTCGCTCAAGCTCATCCACCAGGGCAACCCCGTGGACGCCATCTGGTTCGGCCACACCGAGCAGTTGCCCGCGCGCGTGCTGCTGGCCTTCCGCCTCGACGTGAACGAGTGGAAGGGTGAACGCAAGGTGCAGTTTCTGGTGGAAGGCGCGGAGGTCTAGCCCGCTGCGCGGCGGGTCTGTAAAAGATCCGCGCCCCGCGCTGAGCCGCCAAGCGCGGGCAACCCTGTCTTCAGAAGCTCTCCCAATCGTCATCGCCTCCCTGCGCTGCCGCCTTGGCGGCGGGCGCGGGTGACGAGGCTTTGGCGGCAGGCAGGCGTGCCGGCGCTGGCGCAGGTGCCTTGGGGGCTGCTGCAGACGCCACGCGCGGAGCGTTGGCCGCCGCCTTGGCCACCGCAGGCCGGGGCGCAGGCGCTGGTGCTGCCCGGGGCGCCGCTGCCGGGGCCCGCGCGGCCACCGCTCCCACGTTGAACACAGACACCACCTCCGCCAGCCGCTGCGCCTGGTCGCGCATCGAGGCGGCTGCGGCCGTTGATTCCTCCACCAGCGCCGCGTTCTGCTGCGTCATCTGATCGAGGTGCGTGACCGCCTGGTTCACCTGGGCGATGCCGTC